>CALKVR010001016.1 GCA_938004815.1 uncultured Polyangiaceae bacterium
CCCCGAGGCGCAGCTCGACCGGTTCTTCTTCAAGCTCCACGTGCCGTTCCCCGGGCGTGAGGAGCTGCATCAGATATTGAGCCGCACGACCGGCAGCGAGTCGCACCGGGCGACGCAGGCGCTCTCCAAGGAGCAGATCATCGAGATGCAGAAGCTCGTGCGCGACGTCCCCGTCGCCCAGCACGTGCAAGATTACGTGGTGCGTTTGCTCCAGGCGACCCACCCCGAGGTGACGACGTTCGACTCGGTGAAGCGGTTCGTGAAGTTCGGCTCGTCGCCCCGAGGGGCGCAGGCGATCCTCTTGGCGTCCAAGATCCGCACGCTGATGGACGGCCGCTTCGCGCCCAGCATCGACGACGTGAAGGCGAGCGCCCTGCCCGCGCTGCGCCATCGGGTCCTCCTCAACTTCGAGGGCGAGGCCGAGGGCATCAAGACCGACGAGGTCCTCAAGGCCATCCTCAAAGGCCTCCCGGAGAGCGCCAAATGAGCTCGGCGTACAGCCGAGCGACGGGAACAATAGTGGCCCGAGCTCACACTTCACCCGATGCCCCGAGCAACTGGACCGCTCGCCCGTCAGGGCGGGCCGGTTGCGAGGCCGGCTCAGCCGAGCGCTGGGCCAAGTAGCGTTCGAGCACGATGGGGCTCCTCGACTTCTTCTCGCGCGGGCCGAAGAGCTTGCGGGGCCGCACGACGGCCGCCGACGACGAGCTCTTCGACGACGAGTTCCAGCGCAAGCTCGACTACCTCGCGATGGTGTCGAAGCGCGTCTTCTCCGGCGCGATGCGCGCCGAGCGGCGCACGCGCAAGACGGGCAGCGGGGTCGAGTTCGCCGACCACCGAGACTACGCCGCCGGCGACGACATTCGCGCGATCGACTGGTCGGCATACAGCCGGTTTCAGCGCCTCCTCATCCGCCTCTACGAGGAGGAAGAAGACCTGAGCATCTACTTCATCCTCGATTCGTCTTCGTCGATGGGCTTCGGCGACGGCGAAAAACAGCGCCACGCCAAGCGCATCTGCGCCGCGCTCGCCTACGTCGCGCTCGCGAACCTCGATCGGGTGACGATCGTCTCCGCCACCGACGAGCTCTCGGGCCGGATGCCCGAGACGCGAGGCAAGGCGCGCATCTTTCGCATCTTTCGCTTCTTGTCGGGCCTCAAGTCCGAGGGGCACACCGACCTCGAGGACAGCCTCAAGACGTTCGTCGCCCAGCACAAGCGCAAGGGTCTCGCCGTCTTGATCAGCGATCTGTACGACGCCAAGGGATTCGAGAAGGGCATCAACGTCCTCCGCTACAACAAGTTCGAGCCCTTCGTGCTGCACGTGACCGACCCGAACGACCGGAGCCCCGAGCTCCGCGGCGACGTGCGCGTCTACGACTGCGAGTCGGGTGAAGAGCGCGAGGTCACCGTCACCCAGAAGATCCTCGAGCGCTACGCCAAGGCGTACGATGGGTACGTCGAGCAGGTGAAGCGCTTCTGCACGAAGAAGCAGGTCGCCTACTACGAGGCGAGCGTGGACGTTCCGTTCGACGAGCTCATCCTCCGCGTGTTCAGGCGGGGCGGGTTCCTGCGCTGATCCGATGCTCCACTTCGTCGGCGTCCCCCTCCAGACTCTCCTCGCCGTCGGCGGGGCTGCGGCAGCGCTGGTGGTCACGCTCTACATCCTCAAGCTCAAGCGGCGGCCGGTCCCGGTCCCGTTCTCGCGGCTGTGGGAGCGCATCCTGCGCGACAAGGAGGCGACGAGCCTCTTCTCGCAGCTCAAGCGGCTGCTCTCGCTCTTGCTCCAGCTCGCGCTCTTGGCCCTGCTGCTCCTCGCGCTCGGCGACCCTCGCACCGCGCAGAACCTCGTCGAGGGGCGCAACGTCGTCGTGCTCGTCGACGCGAGCGCGAGCATGCAAGCGACCGACGTGAGCCCGACGCGCCTCGACGAGGGCAAGCGACAGCTGACCGACGTCGTGCGCGGGCTCGGCGGCTCCGACCGCATGATCATCGCCCAGATGGACGCGGCCGTGACGCCGCTCTCGACGTTGACCAACGAGGTCTCGGAGCTCGAGGGCGCGCTCGCCGCGATCAAGCCGAGCGAGACGCGCGCCGACTTCCCGCGGGCGCTCCGGTTCGCGACCGACACGCTTCGCGGCCTCCCCAACCCCGAGATCATCGTCGTCTCGGATGGCGCGCTCGGTCAGGCCGTCGACCCGCTCGGTGCGGTCGACCTCGCCGACACCAAGCTCAGCTTCATCTCCGTCGGTGAGGGCTCGAAGAACGCAGCCATCACAGGGTTTTCGGTGCGACGCTACCCGCTCGACAAGAGCCGGTACGAAGTGATGCTCGAGGTCACCAACACCGGCAAAGAGGATCTCGATCTCGACCTGGTGCTGTGCGGTGACGGCAGCTTGACCGACACGACGCGCCTCAGGCTCAAGGCGGGCGAGCGCTTGCCGCGCTTCTACCCCAACCTCTCGGGCGCGTCGCGCACGCTCGAGGCGAAGCTCGCGGGCGTCGTCAGCGGGAGCGACCCCGCACCGGACCCCTGCAAGCCCGGCGCGCTCGTGGGCGGAGACGACCTGCCTGCCGATGACGTCGCCTATGCGCTCTTGCCCGAGCGGCGGCGCTCGCGCATCCAGGTCGTCACGACGGGCAACATGTACCTCGAGGCGGCCCTCCTCCTCGACGAGTACCTCGACGTGACGATGGTCTCGCCCAAGCGCTACCCGGCCGATGGCAAGTTCGACGTCACGATCTTCGACGGCGTCGCGCCGCCCCCCGCGCCCGGCTCGGGGCACATCTTCTATCTGAACCCTTCGGGCAAAGACGTCCCCTTCACGGTCGACAAAGAGATCCTCGACGACAACCCGAACGCCCCGCTCGGCTTCGACGAGCTCGACGAGAAGCACCCGATCTTGCGCTACACCGAGCTCTCGGGCGCCCACGTCTGGCGCGCCCACCTGCTCAAGCCCGAGAAAGAGGACAAGGTCGTCGGCGCGAGCGTGCGGGGCCCGATGCTCATCGCGGGGCGGCGGGCCGGCTACAAGTTCGTCGCGCTCGGCATCGATCTGCGTGACACCGATCTGCCGGTGATGATCTCCTGGCCGCTCTTGCTCCTGAACGTGATCAACGACTTCGTCGAAGAGGATACGGGCTACATCTCGAGCTTCGCGACCGGCACGGTCTGGCGCATCCCGGCCCCGTCACAGCTCGAGACGGCGACGCTGGTCGATCCGTCGGGGGTGGAGCGCACGGTGCCGGTACAGGACGGCCGCGCCGTGTATCTCGGCCAGCGCTCGGGTATCTACACCGTGCGCGCCGGCACCGACGCCGACAAGTACGAGACGATGTTCGCCGCCAACCTCGTCGATCCTCAGGAGAGCCGCATCGAGCCGCAGAAAGAGCTCGCCGTGGGCGAGACCAAGGCCGGCGAGGTGAGCGGGTTCACGGTCGGTGTGCGGCGTGAGATCTGGGCGTACCTGCTCTTCGCGGTCATCGCGATCAGCGTGATCGAGTGGCTCACGTACCACCGGCGGGTGACGGTATGACCGAGACCAAAGAGCCGCCTCCCTCGCGCCGCCCGCCGCCGGTCCTCGGCCGCGGCTCGTCGCGCGCTTGGCGCCAGCGCCTGACGACGCTCGGGTGGGTCGTCACGTGCGCGGCCCTCGCGGGGCTCCTCTACTGGGCCTACCGCAGGTACGTGCTCTCGGCGCCCGACCCGACGCTCACGTACACGTACAAGGACGTGAAGTACGAGCTCTTGAACCCGAAGCTCCTCGGGATCGCGCTCGTGTTCCCCTGGTTCGTTGGCGTGCTCTCGAAGTCGCTCGCCGATCTGCCGTGGCCGCAGCGGGTGATCTCGGTGTTCCTCCGGTGTCTCTTCGTGGCGGCGGTCGCGTTCGGCCTCTCCCGCCTCGCGCGGTCGGCGACCACGGAGAAGACGTGTACCGTCTACATCGTCGACGTCTCCAACTCGGTGCCCGACGAGGCCCTCGACGACGCGCGCGCGATCGTCGAACGGGCCATCAAAGAGAAGCCGCCCGATGGCGTGGTGAAGCTCATCACGTTCTCCAAGCGGCCTCGGCTCGTCGATGTCCCGGGCGGCGGCGGCGAGCCCGCGCCCGATGACGCCGCCGTCGCCATCGACCGACACGGCGACCCCAAGTCGAGCGGCAACCCCAGCGACGAGGGCGCGGGCTCCAACCTCCAGGCCGCGCTCCAGCTCGCCTATGGGCTCTACCCGTCCGGCTACCTGAAGCGCGCCGTCATCGTCTCCGATGGCGCCCAGACCGACGGCGACATCCTCGCCGAGGCAAACCGCGCCAAAGACCACGGCGTCCGGCTCTTCACGATCCCGTATACGCGGCCGCCGCCCGGTGAGGTCGCGCTCCAGAGCGTCAAGCTCCCCGACCGGGTGAAGGTCGGCGAGACGTTCCAAGTGAAGGCCCAGGTCTACTCGACGCGCGCGACCAAGGCGCGCGCCCGCCTCTACCAGGGTGAGGCCCTGAACGGCCTCGAGGGCATCAAGGAGGTCGAGCTCAAGGGCGGCATGAACGAGGTCGTCTTCCAGAGCGTCGTCCGCTACGCGGGGCCGGTCACCTACGCGCTCGATCTCGATCAGATCGGTGACGACAAGTTCCCCGACAACAACAAATACGCCGCCACCATCGACGTCCCGGGTCGGCCGGCGGTGCTCTACGTCGAGGGTACGCCCGAACAAGCGACGCACCTCTCGAGCGCGCTGACGGCGCAGCAGTTCGACGTCGACGTGCGATCGCCGGCCGGTTTCCCCGGGTCGCTCAAGGAGCTCGAGCGTTACGATTTCGTCATCGTCAGCGACGTCGCGAAAGAGCAGCTCGAGCTCGCGGCCCACGAGCTCATCGAGCGCTACGTCCGCGACGTCGGCGGTGGGTTCCTGTTCGCCGGCGGCGAGTCCGGCTACGGTCTGGGCGGTTGGTACCGCACCACCATCGAGCGCATCCTGCCGGTGCGGATGGAGAACGAGAAGAAGCGCGAGATGCCGAGCGTGGCCATGGCCCTCGTCATCGATCGCTCCGGCTCGATGACGGGCTTGCCCATCGAGATGGCCAAGGCCGCCGCCAAGGCGACCGTGCAGACCCTGTCGGGTGACGATCTGATCGAGGTCATCGCGTTCGATTCGAACCCGACCCGGTTCGTCAAGCTCCAGCCGGCGCGCAACCGCACCCGCATCGCGGCCGAGATTTCGCGCATCCAGCCGGCGGGCGGCACCGAATTCTTCGGCGCCCTCGACGCCGCGTTCCAGGACCTGACCGTGGCGCAGGCCCGCAAGAAGCACGTCATCCTCCTCAGCGACGGGCACCCCAGCACGTCGAACGGCCTCAAGGAGCTGGTGACGGCCATGCTCGGTGAGTCGATCACCCTGACCACCGTCGGCGTCGGGAGCGAGGTCGACGCCCAGCTCATGGACGTGCTCGCGACGGCTGGTGGCGGCCGCTCGCACATCGTCTCGGACGCCAACGATCTGCCCAAGATCTTCACCAAAGAGGCGGAGACGATCTCGCGCGCCGCCGCCGTCGAAGAGTGGTTCCCCGTGGTCCAGACGAGCGAGCCGCAGTTTCTCCGCGGGGTCGATCTGCGCGACGCCGGCTACCTGCATGGCTACGTCTCGACGACCCTCAAGCCGCACCCCGCCGAGCAGATCCTCGCCTCCGACACCGACGAGCCCATCCTCGCGCGCTGGCGTGTCGGGCTAGGCTGGACGCTCGCGTGGACGAGCGACGTCAAGGCCAAGTGGGCCGTCGACTGGATCCGCTGGTCGGGCTGGGAGAAGTTCTGGGGCCAGCTCGTGCGCGAGCACATGCGGCAGAAGCACCAGCGCGAGCTCGACATGAAGGCCGAGATCGTAGGCGGCATGCTCCGCGCGTCGGTCGACGCGTTCACCCCCGACGAGCGGTTCGAGAACAACCTCTCGTCGAAGCTCACCATCACCGGGCCCGAGCCCGGGGGCGAGACCAAGGTCGTCGACCTTCGCCAGACCGCTCCAGGCCGCTACGAGGTCGAGGACCCGATGGACAAGTACGGGAGCTTCCTCCTCACGGCCGAGCACATCCGCGAGCAGCCCGACGGCTCGACCAAGGTCGCCGCCGTCAGCTACGGCCACGTCTCCAACCCGTACCCTCGCGAGTACGCCAGCTTCGAGCCCCAGCTCGATGTCCTCGCCCGCGCCGCCGTCGCGACCGGCGGCTCGATCAACCCCGAGAACGTCTCGAACGTGTTCGACCCCGCTGGCGAAAAGATCACTTACCACGAGGATCTCTGGCGCTGGTTCATCTACGCCGCCATCGTCGTCTTCATCCTCGATCTGTTCGTCCGCCGCGTGCGCATCTTCGACCGCAAGTTCGTGGCCAAGTCCCGGCGCGCCTGAGCGGCCGCTCTCAGCCGATTTCCATCACCGCTTGGACGCCGGGCGCGCCGCGGAGGAGCTTGGCGATGTCGTCCGGGAACACGGCGGCGAAGGTGCCGAAGGCCATGGGGGCGTCGAACGTGTACGCATCGGGCGCCGCGCCGCGCTCGGTGAGCCAACCCCTGAGCCGGTTCATGGCCTCCACGGTCGCGGCGCTCACGTTGGCGAACCGCTCCGTCTGCCGTACGTCCTTTGCAGGCATCGGCAGGTCGATGACCACCATGTAACGCTTCAAGGCGAGCGTAGCGTACCAGCGATGTTGCTGACGTCGACGCAGGAGATGACGTCGTCCCCGTGATTTCACCCCCCCAACCCCCGTCACCCGAGGCGAGGGGGGCTACTCGACGACGACCCTGACGCGCGTTTCGCCGCCAGAGCCGGTGACGCTGATGACGGTCTCGCCCGGGGAGACGGCGGCGATGACAAACCCCGGTCGAGAGGGGATGCTGCGCATCTCGCCGTACCAGTCGGCCCGCCGCTCCAGGTGCGACTGATAGATCTGCGCGACCTTGGCGTCGCCGGTGGCGGTGACGACGTTGGTGCAGGCTTCACCCGTCCACCCGTCCCAGCAATCGATGGCATAGGCGGTCCCAGGAGAGAGCGTGACGATATCGTCATCGAAGGCGTTGTACTCGTGGCGCAAGACCAGACCCGGAGGCGCGCTCGAGACGCCGCCGAGCATGGGCGAGCAGCCGGCGCCAGCGACGGCGAAGAGAGCCGCGCCGATGAGAGAGAAGGGAGCGAGGCGGCGGGTCATCGGGCGGTCTCCTTGTGGCTGTGCGAGGCGACCTGGCCGGCCGGGGCGTGGACGACGATGTCGACGAACGCGGTCTGCTCGAGGGATCGCACGCGAAGCGTCGTGCGCCCGGGCTCGAGCGCGATGACGCGCCGCCGACCGCCGTGGCCCTCGCGCAGCACGGCCACGATGGGGCGATCGACCGACCACTCTTGATCGGCTTCGCCGGCGAGGGCCTGGCCGTCCCCGAAGAGGCTCGCGGCGAGCTTCACCGACTCGCCCGACAAGAGCTCGATGGGCGTGTCGATGGTCTCGGCCTTGCCGCCGGCCGCCGACGTCAAGAAGAGGCGCAGGTGCGTCGGTGCCTTCACCCACACGTGAAAAAAATCCAGCACGGTGCCGGCGTCGGTGCGAAGAAGCACCGCCGTGACGCCCGGCGCTCTTCCTTTGAGCACGCCGTGGTCGGCCAGCAGGATGTCCTCGCCCACCGAGGTGAAGTGGGCCGAGGGCGTTCCGGCGCCTTTCAGGTCCACGCGGACCTCGGGGGCGACGGTGGCGCCGACCGCGATCGGCGCCTCGAACCCGCGGCGCTCGCAGGTCGTGTCCTCGGCGCGGCAGCCGTCGGAGAACACGGCCTGACCCATGGCGCCGCTGCCGCAGCCGGTCAGAAGCAAGAGCGGAACGATCGAAAAGAAGCGCATCCCTATCCTCCAGTCGCTCGAGGAACGAGGGGTGCGAGACCTCCTTACGCGTCGGATCGGTGCTGGCCTGGCGGCCGGGGTACACTCCTCGGGCCTCGGCGAGCCGCCATGTTCCGACTCGACTGCCAGATCATGCCCTACGCGTGGGGATCGAGGACCGCGATCGCGGCCCTGTGCGGTCGCCCGCACCCGACGGCCCAGCCGGAGGCGGAGCTTTGGATGGGCGCGCACCCCGCGGCGCCGTCGCGCGCAGGGGGGGATGCGCTCGACCGGCTGATCGACCAAAGCCCCGGATCGGCTTTGGGCGCGGCGTCCGTCGCGCGCTTCGGCCCGCGCCTGCCGTTCTTGATGAAGGTCCTCGCCGCGGACCAGCCGCTGAGCTTGCAGGTGCACCCGAGCGTCGAGCAAGCGCGCGAGGGCTTCGCGCGCGAAGATCAGGGCGGTGTTCCGCTCGGCGCGCCCCACCGCACGTACAAGGACGCGAACCACAAGCCCGAGCTCATTTATGCGCTCGAGAGGTTCGAAGCGCTGTCGGGCTTTCGGCCGCTCGACGAAGCCCGTGACGTGCTCCGAGCGCTCGGCGTCGCTCCGCTCGATGCCCTGGTCGCGGCCGGTAGCGACGCGTCGCCTCGCGAGCTCTTCACCGCGCTCGTGCGCCTCGAGCGCGAGCGTCGCGGGCCGCTCGTGTCCGCCGTCGCGCATGAAGCGGCGCGCCTCGGCGCCGGCCGCGGCCCCCACGCGGCGGCCTACGCGTGGGCCGCCGAGCTCGGCTCGCGCTACCCGGGTGATCCTGGGGTGATCGCGGCGCTGATGCTGCGCTACGTCGTGCTCGAACCGGGGCAGGCGATGTATTTGCCGGCCGGCAACCTCCACGCCTACCTGCGCGGGGTCGGGATCGAGATCATGGCGAGCTCCGACAACGTCCTCCGCGGCGGGCTCACCCCCAAGCACGTCGACGTCGACGAGCTCTTGCGGATCCTCGACTTCGACGCGCAGCCTCCGGCGCTGGTGGCGCCGAACGAGGTGCGTCGCGGTGAGCACGCGTACGCGACGCCAGCGCCGGACTTCGCGCTCTCACGGATCGAGCTGGCTGGAGCCGACGCGCTCTCCCTCGACGTCACGGCAGCGGAGATCGTGTTTTGCGCGCGGGGGCGGGTGACGTTGGCGGGCACCACCGATTTGGTGTTGGTCGCCGGCCAGAGCGCGTTCGTCCCGGCCGCTGCCCGTCGCTACAGCCTGGTCGGGAGCGGGACGGTGTTCCGCGCGACCGCACGCGTGTAGGGTGCGCGTGTGGATACGTACACGACCATCGAGTACGCGGTGACGGGCAAGATCGCGCGCATCACGCTGGCCCGCCCCGAGCGCGGCAACGGGATCACGCTCGAGATGCCGCGCGAGATCACCCACGCGGTCGAGCGCGCGAACCTCGATCCGAGCGTCAGCGTCATCGCGCTGAGCGGCAAGGGCAAGGGCTTCTGCGGCGGCTACGATCTCGTCGCCAGCGCAGAGGGCAACATGAGCGGCGTCGCATCCGGGGCTCCCGCCGGCTCGCCCATCGACCCTGCCGTCATCGCGAAGAACCACGATCCCTCGGCGGTGTGGGACCCGATGGTCGACTACGCGATGATGAGCCGCAACGTCCGCGGGTTCATGAGCCTGTTCTTCAGCGACAAGCCCGTGGTCTGTAAGGTGCACGGCTTCTGCGTCGCGGGGGGCACCGACATGGCGCTCTGCTCCGACCTGCTCGTCATGGCGAGCGACGCCAAGATCGGCTACCCGCCCGCCCGTGTCTGGGGCGTCCCCACGACCGCGCTCTGGGCCCACCGCATCGGGGCGCAGCGCGCGAAGCGCCTGCTCCTCACCGGCGACTGCCTCGACGGCCGTGAGGCGGTCGAGTGGGGCCTCGCGATCGAGCACGCGCCGGCCGACGCGCTCGACGCGCGGTTCGAGACGCTCCTCGAGCGGATCGCCCGCGTCCCGGTGAACCAGCTCGTGATGCACAAGCTGCTCGTCAACCAGGCCGTGATGGCTTCGGGCGTGTTCGCCTCGCAAGCGCTCGGTACCGTGTTCGACGGGATCGCCCGTCACACGGCCGAGGGTTACGCGTTCCAGTCGACCGCGATGCGCGAGGGCTTCAAAGCCGCGGTCGCCGAGCGCGACGGGCCCTTTGGAGACAAGGGCCCGTCCACGTTCAAAGGCTGATTGCTCTCTTGGCTCGCCTTCGGCGAGACGAGGCTCAAGACTTCTTGAAGACGAGGGCGGGCGCGCCCTTCTTCTCGCCCTCGCACTCGATCTTGGACGAGTCGAACTTGCAGGTCAGGTCCTTCTTGCCCTTCAGGGTGATCTTGTCGCCCTCGACGGTCCAGGAGCCCGACTCGGTCTCCTCTTTCTTCGCATCCTTGTCCTTGCCCATGAGGTCGGGCATCGACGTCTTGGCGTCGTACTTGCCGTCCGACTTGATCTCGATGGTCATGTCCATCATCTCGATCAGGGCCATGCCGAGCTCGGCGCCCGCCTGCTGCTCCTTCGGCATCTTCTCGACCTCGGCCTTCATGGCCGTCTTCATCGACTCTTTGTCGAGCTTGTAGGTGCCCTCGGGGCCGCCCTTGCAGCCGGCGAGGAGAGCGAGGGAGGTGACGGCGGCGGGGACGATGGCGAAGAGTTTCATTCGGAGGCTCCTTGGGAGGACGGGATCTCGGGCCGCTGTTACGCGGCCGCAAGCCAGATCTTCCTCCCCTCGAAGCCGGCCCGAATCGCTACAGGCGCCGGCCGCGGAGCACCGTCTTGTCCTCGTCGACTTCGTCCAGCGATTCCGTGCTGATGACCAGGTGGGCGCGGGACGAGTCGCCCACCGGCTCGTACGTCTTGCCCTGGAAAGTGACCGCGCCGCCGTCCGATAGGAGCCAGTAGTTCCCGGTGCCGCCCAGGAACGGGCGGAGCTCGCGCGGATCGCGCGCGCCGTCGCCGGGGAACGGATCGGGCGGCTCGGCGAAGCCACCCCGTGCAACGAGGGGCTCGCTGATCGGCTCGGGGCCGCCGACCCCGAACTCGAGGAACGTTCCCTCCTCGAAGCTCACCCGAAGGACGCCCTCGCTGACGCCGACGACGACCCCGGGCGTGTGCCGACCGATCACGACCTCTTCGATCTGCTTGCCGGCGATGACGCGCAGTGTGTGCGCGCCCGTTACCTGCCGGTCCCCGCGGGCGAGCTCACGCCGGAGGGTGATCTCGTGCGAGTTGTAAAACTGCAGGTTCTGGAGGTCGTTGGCGGTCAGGCGGTGCTCGTTGCGGAGCTCCTGCGTCACCGGGACATAGGAGTGGCACCCGGTGGCGAAGCTGAACAGAGCGGCAGAAAGCGAGAGGAGAAGGGCTCGGCGTTCCATCTTGCTCGAGAGAACGAGCGGGCCGGCGACCCCTTACAGCTTGCGACCCTTCAGGACCGTCCGCTCTTCTTCCACGCTCTCGAGCGACTCGGTGCTGATCACGAGGTGGGCCAGCTGGCTGTCCTCGATCGCGTCGTAGACCTTGCCCTGGAAGGTGATCTGCGCGCTGTCGAACGGCAGGAGCCAGTAGTTGCCCGACCCGGCGAAAAAGTCGGGCTCGGGGGGCGGTGCGGGCTCGGGGCCGCGGTTGCCGGGGAACGGATCGGGCGGCTCGGCGAAGCCGCCGGGGGCGATCGGGTCCCGCAGCGGCTCCGGGCCGCGGACGGTGAACTCGAGGAACGTGCCCTCTTCGAAGCTCACTCTCAAGGTCGTGCCGCCGGCGCCGACCAGAACACCGGGCGTTTGCGCCTCGATCACGACCTCTTCGATCTGCTTGCCGGCGATCACGAGCAGCTTGTGGCCGCCCGTCACCTGGCGATCGCCGCGCGCGAGCTCGCGCCGGAGCGTGATGGTGTGAGAGTTGTAGAACTGGAGGTTACGGAGGTCGTCGCCCGTGAGCCGGTGCTCGTTTCGGAGCTCTTGGGTGAACGGCTGGAACGACGCGCAGCCGGTGGCGAAGACCAGCGCGCAGGCGAAGGCGGCGGGCGAAGCGCGGAGCATGACGGCTCGGGCAACGGGGACCATGGCAGGAACTTACAGCGCCGCGCCGCCCAGGCGAAAGAGCTCCTCGGCTTCGAGCACGACCGACCCCGGATCGGGTAGGAACGAGGCCGCGATCATCGCGGCCGCGACCGTGCGCGCGTGGATGGGCCGGTACTTCTTCAACCCCGGGACGAACCGGAGGCCCCGCATGGCGCCGAGGCCGAGCTTCTCCATCGGCCTCGACTCGGCGCGGTCACCGTCCAGGATGCCGGGCCGGCAGATCCGGCACTTGGGAAAGCCGAGGGCCATCACGTCGCGGTCGAGCTCGCCCTTCATCCGGCTGTAGAACAGGCTCGAGCTCGCGTCGGCCCCCATCGACGACACGAGGACGTACGCATCGACGCCGTTTGCGCGGGCCGCAACGGCGGCGCGCATCTGAAACGTGTAGTCGACCTCGTACTGCGCGTCCTTGCTGCCCGCCTTTTTCAGCGTCGTGCCGAGCGCGGAGAAGAGCACGTCACCCTGGACCACCCCGCGGAACGCGTCGGCCGACGAAAAGTCGATCACGCGGTCTTCGATCTTGGGCGAGCGCTGCTGGGTGGGGCGCCGCACGACGGCGACGACGGCGTCGAAGCGCGCGTCGGCCGCGAGCGCTTCGAGCAACTGCGAGCCCACGAGCCCGGTGCCGCCGAGGACGATGGCTTTCGTCAAGGTGGGCGCATGCTCGTGGCCGCTCGGCCGGGTGTCAACCTGTGTGGGCGCCGAATGCAGCGACCCTCAGGGAAACGAGTTGGGCCCCAGCGTGCACCCCGACGCGAAGATCGCGTCGTACTCCGTCGCGCGCGTGTAGCAGTCGATATCGGAGACGACGGCGTCGCGCGCGCACTCCTCGATGACGGCTTTGCGCTTGCTCGGTTCGGTCAGGGCAGCGACGACCTCGTCGCGGTTGCCGGTAGCGAGCGTTACGTGATCGGAGGTGCTCGAGCCCGCCAGCTTCACGACGTGATCGAGCGCGCGCTTGCAGCCGTCGACGCCGGCCATCCCTGAAGCGCGCTTGTCGACACGAAAGAGGACGCGGCCCGAAGGCAGCTCGACCGCGGCGACATTACCGTCTTGGTCGCCGTAGAGAGCCCGGCCTGGCGCGTGCGTCCGATCGAACGCCCAGCGTCGCGTGACGGCTACCGGGGTCTCCATCACGCCGAGATCGAGCGGGGCGGACGCGGCGGGCCCGCCAGCGAGCCGGAGCGTGCCGAGGCGTGCGCCTCCATCCGGCGCGTGCTCGGCGTTGACGAACTGCACGGCGTCGGCGCTCGCCCATGAGAAGAATGTGCGCGAGTCGAACCGAAGATCGGCCTCGCCT
>CALKVR010001017.1 GCA_938004815.1 uncultured Polyangiaceae bacterium
GCCCGTCTCCGACGCTGTCGCTCCAGGTCCACCACGCTGCCGACGAGCGGACGTTCGTGTCCGCCAGCCTCGCCGGTACCTTCGAGATCCCGGCCACGGCGCTCAGCACCACGGCCGTCACGATCCTGAACGGCGTGGCGGACTACTCCGCGCTTTTTCAACATGTCCGCTTTCGGCTCGCGCTGGGCGGCACGAACCCTGGCGCGCACGTCAAGGTGGACGCCACGGGGCGCGACAAGGCTTGATCGAGCAGGCAGCAGAACATGGATGCCATCTTCTTGCGAGAGCTGGACACGACGACGCTCAAGGCCAGGCTGAAGCTGCATGCGCCGAGCTACCGGCTCGTCTCGCTGGCCGCGTACGGTCACCCCGACAGTCCAAAGTTCGCCGCGATCTGGCACAAGTCGACGGGGCACCCGAAACAGGCGCTGCTGCTCGACTGCTCCAGCGACGAGCTTCCCGAGGTGCTCGAGACCGCGGCGCTTCGCGCGGGGATGATGCCGACCATCGTGACGTCGAACTATGGGTCCTTCCAGGCCGAAGAGATCACGGCGGTGAGATGGCACTTCGTGCTCGAGGCTTCGAACGTGCCCTTCTCGGCGCTCAATTTCGTACAGAGCGTGCCCTACGACTCGTTTCTGAACGCCGTCTGGTCGGGGCCGACCGACACGCTGCCGGACTACGACGTGATGAGCTTCGACGCGATCGGCCTTTCGTTTCGCAAGAACGTACTCTTCACCGCTCTGCTCTACCCGAAGGAGAAGCCGTCGGTGGCGCGGGGCATGATAGCGACGTGGCTGCCCAAGGGCGCGAGCGCGGGGAGCTTCGAGCTCGACGAAATCACCAAGGGGATGCGGACCGGCTGGTGCCGTCCGGACATCGTGGTGCCGGCGCCGTTCGCCTCGCAGGAACGACTCGTCGTCTCGGCCTGGCGGGACGACGTGTTCACGGCTTGGCCCGTCAGCATGGCGGATCCGAACTACAAGGGTGGCGCGGCGGTGGTCGGCCCTTTCAAGATGAGCCAGTGGGCCACGGCGACCGCCGGTATCAGCGATTCGTGGATCCCTTGGCGTGTCTCCGTTTCCGGTTACGGCTACCATGATCCCGTGTGCTGCATCGTCTACGCCAGGGCCCTTCAACCGCTCGGGCGTAGCTTTGTCGTGGTCGATGCGCGGGCGGCGAATCCGCCTGACCGAATCGGAACCGTCAGCTTGCCGGCAGTCAAGGTGGGCTCGTTCGGTTCGGGGGCGGCTCACTGGGGCGCCTCGCCGTACGAGCGATGGGAGATGCGTGCGCTGGCGCAGAGGCCTGCGGCGCGCGTGAGGCGCGTTGCCGCCGCGCTGCCAACGAGCGATGGCACGCTGCCAAGCGAGCGATCGCTCTCGCTCACGCTCAGCTCCGCATCGCCCGCTTCCGACGGGCAGCGCGTGCGCGGTAGTCTCTTGGCGCTCGTCGGTGACGGGGCGGCGATTCCGGTAGGGAGCGGGGGCGGTGGCGGGTTTCCCGGTCCGCAAGGATCGGGGAACCTGCCCCAGCCGGGCCCGGTGGGCTTCAATCGGTATGAGGCATTGGACGCTTGGGTTCGCGAGCGCCTCGAAACCCGCGGCGCGCGCTCTGCGCAGCTCGCGGTCGCTCGCGGGGGGCGGCTCGTGATCAACCGCGGCTACACCAACGGCGAGCTGGGCTACCCCGTCAACCAGCCGCGCAAGCACCTCATGGCGCCTGCGAGCGTGTGCAAGGCCTTGACCGGCATGGCGGCCATCAACCGCCTCATGCCGGAGAACGGCGATCCCGCTGTGCTGGACACGCCGGTCGATGAGGTGCTCGGCCTCGACACCATCGCGAACGAGGACCTCAAGGACTCGATGCATCTCACGACCCTCAAGCAGCTCCTCGCCATGAGCGCGGGCTGGCCGGCGGGCTTCGACATCAACATGGTCGCTGCGGGCGGCAACGGCCAGCTCCCGCTCGTGGCCGGTGACTTGCTTTCGTTCCTCCGCACGGCCCAGGGCACGTTCCTTACCGACCCGACCGGTACGTACGGCAACGTGTACTCCAGCCCGTCGGTGGTGGCGCTGTCGGAGCGGTTGAGCGTGCTGTTCGATCAAGCCCAGCCTGTCGAGTCGGCGTTCGTGCCTCGCGTCCTGGATTGGTGGGCCTTGCCTCCGAACAAGGCGGTGTTGCGGCTCGACACGCCGGCACAATGCCAGGACTTCAACATGTTTCCCAACCACTCCAGCTGGGCGGGCGGCGCATGGGTCGAGCAACCAGTCGGCGATCCGGAGTTCCGCGCCGGCGTGTTCGCGGGCTACTACGCCTACGACGCGGCGGCCGGCATGTTCTGGATGAGCGCGGCCACCCTGGTCCGGCTCCTCAGCGGAATGGATGCTTCGGCGCGCCCGGCGGTGCCAGAGCTCCTGACCACGGCGCAGGTCCAGACGCTGCTCGACTTCCCTTTCGGAGGTGCCTCCGCTCTCTTCCCCGTGTGGGATGCGGCAGACGGAAGCAGGGCGCTCTGGATGAACGGCGGCGGGCCGGGGGCATCCGCGCTCACGGGCATCTACTTCCCCGACAGCAGCGCCACCCCCAACCCGCAGAAGCCCACCACCTGCATCGCCTACATGGAGAATTGGAACGACCCTGACACGAGTGCACCGGCGTGGAACGAGGCTATGCTTGATGCCATCAAGGCGATGGTCGAAGACATCGAGACGCAGTTCGGTTGGCAGGGTGATGATCTCTTTCCGCTCGGCTAGCTTTTTCGCCGCCCTCGGCGCGCTCGCGATCGGCTGCTCGTCCGAGCCCGACCCCGAGCCGGCCACGGCCAGCGGGAGCGGGCCGGGGGGCGCCTCGGCC
>CALKVR010001018.1 GCA_938004815.1 uncultured Polyangiaceae bacterium
GTCTTTGGCGAGGTCGTGCTCCGCTACCGTGATCGGGTTCTCGTAGGGGGGTAGGGGCAGGTCCTTGTTCTTGGCGTGGACGGGGTGCCGGCCGTTGCGGGCGTACCACTCGGCGACGGTGGCGTTGGCGCGCATCTTCTCGATGATCTGCCGCCAGCCAGCGCCCGTGTTGTAGGCGCAGAAGCTGATCTCACCCTCTTGGGTGCCGTACGGGATGATGCACATCTCGGTGCGGCGAAAATCGTAGTTGAAGAGATCTTGGAACCACATGCCGGCGACGAAGAGGACGCGCCACTCGAACTCGGCGGCGTCGTTCTCTTTGTGGCGCGTGCCCATCTGGCTGAGAAACTGCTTGATGAGCGTGTCGATGGTGAAGCCGGGCGGCGCCTTGTCGGCGTCGTAGTGACGCAGCACCGAGGCGACGAGCTGCGCGACGGTGAGCTTCTTGCCGCGGCCGGCGTCGAAGATCGCCTGCATGTCGGCGAGCACGCCCGCGAGATCGAGGAAATCGCAGAGGGGGACCATTTGCTTCGTCTTCTTGTTGACGAAGAGGACGGTGCCGATGCCGCAGTTCGGGTGGCAGCCGCACTTGAGCTGGCCGAACGCGCGGTCGGGGCCGTCGATGAGATCGCAGACATCGCCGAACGGCGACAGGGCCGAGAGCGGGAACCAGTCGCGCATCGGGTTCGTGACGCCGGCCTGCGTCGAGATGTCGTGGGCGAGGTGCGAGAGCGTGTAGCGCTGCCGCTTGCGCGTCTCGTCGTCGACGTCTTCGTCGCGGCCGGTGAAGCTCACGGGCTGGAACGAGACGACGGTGACCTTGTCGGCGTTCTCGACCGCGAACTCGACGATCGGGCCGACCTGGTCGTTGTTCACGCCGTTGACGATGGTGACGACGAGGATGACGTCGATGCCGACCTTCGCGCACTCTTCGATCGCGCGGAGCTTCACGTCGTACAGGTTCGAGATCTTGCGGTGGCTGTTGGCGGCGTTCGTCACGCCGTCGAACTGCAGGTAGACCATGCGCAGGCCCGCGTCTTTGGCGGCCTGGGCGAACCCGGGCTCCTCGGCGAAGCGGAGGCCGTTGGTGGCGCACTGCACCGCGAAGTAGCCGACCTGCCGCGCGTACCGGATCGCGTCGAGGAAGTAGGGCGAAAGCGTCGGCTCGCCGCCCGAGAACTGGATCGACATCTGCCGGCGGGGCCGGACGCTGATCGCGTCATCCAAGATCTTCGTGATCTCTTCCCACGCGAGCTCGTGCACGTAACCGACCTGGTTCGCGTCCATGAAGCACGGGTCGCACATCATGTTGCAGCGGTTGGTCAGATCGACCGTGAGCACGCCGCCGCGGCCGTACTTGATCGCGCTCGAGCCGTGATCGTGGAGCGCGTCGGGCGTCATCACCACGTCACGGCCGGGGAATAAGTCTTCGAGCCGCTTCAAGAACGCGGGGTCGATCGAGATCGTGTCGACGAAAGAGCCGTGCTTCGGGCACGTCTTCTCCATCACGATCTGGCCGTCCTTTTCGTGGATGCTCGCGCGGATCTCACCCGGCTTGTCGTGGATGAGGTGGCCGATCTCTTCGTCGCCGCGCAGGATGGCGGTTCGCGCCTCTTTCACGCAGGTCGGGCAGAGGCTGTCGGTCTGGCGGGGCCAGCCCAGCGGTGGCTTGGTTCGCTTCTTTCCCCGGGGGATGGGGCTGTCGGCCCAGGCGGGCTTGAAAGGAGTGGGCTCGGGGGCGACCTTGTCCAAGAGACGCAGGGCCGACCACACGCGGTCGGCCGTATAAGTCACCAGACGTTCCGCGACCTTGGGAAGGTGCATTGCCGCAGGAACCTATATGAATGTTCCGCCCCGCGTCCAGGGGCGGAGCCGTGCTCGGGCGCAGTCCAGGGTGCGACCGTTTGGTCGCGATCCCTGGTAAAACCCTCTCGTTATGCGGCGCACCGCCCTCCTCGGCCTGATCGTGACGACCGTGCTCGGCTGGGGTGCGCCGGCGTCCGGCCAGGCGATCGGCCGGGGCCCGGCGGCGGCGCAGCCGTCGCCGCTGACCGGCGAGACCTTGCTCGACCGGACGGCGGTGGCTCGGGGTCGGCTCCTCATCTACTCGGCCAGCGAAGAGGACCGCCGCCGCGGGGTCGACCGGCTCGCCTCGACGGGCACCCCGCAGGCCGTCGACGCCCTGCTCGAGGCGCTCGAGACGGGGAGCGTCGTCGCGCGCGACCCCGCTGCGCGGCTCCTTGCTGCGCGCCTCCTCGCGAGCCGCGCCGGGAGAGAAGACGTGCGAAAGCTGCTCGTGCGGGAGCTCCACGAGGCCGGCGGCCGGCGTGATCCCGCGCTCCGGAGCGCGACCCTCCTGCGCCGCACGGCCGCGCTGGCGCTGGCCCGCGCCGGCGACGATCAGGCGTTGAAAGCGCTCGTGGCAGCGGCCGCGCAGCGAGGCCCGGCCGGCGACGCCGCTCGTGAGGGGCTGGTGGTCGCGCCGCCGCCCTCTCTCGGCGCGATCCTCTTCGAGCCGCCTCCCGACGAAGACGACGAAGAGCCGCTCGACCCCGACGGCGAGCCCGATCCGTTTCCTGCCGAGGAGCGCACCGGGGTGAAGCCGCGCAAGCCGCCGCCGCCCAAGCCCACCGTGGTCGCCAAAGAGCGCGGGCCCAAACCGCCGAAGGGGCCGAGGACGCCGCGCGCGCTGTTGCCTCCGCTCCTCACCCTGCTCGGTGACATGGGTGACGTACGCGCGATCGCGCCGCTTCGCGAAGAGCTCGGCTCGCCGCATCGCCCGAGCCGCGCCGCCGCCGCGATCGCCCTCGCCAAGCTCGGCGACGTCTCGGTCGGAGACGAGGTCCTGCCTTGGCT
>CALKVR010001019.1 GCA_938004815.1 uncultured Polyangiaceae bacterium
CCCGTGGGCCTTGCCGTGAAAGTCGCGCGGCATCGGGCGGACGCCCGCCGGGTAGTCGCGCTGGTGCCGGGCGACGAGGATCTCGACGGTGCGTGCGATGAACTCGTGCTCGTTCGGCGGGATGCGCTCGTCCCCGAGCTCCATGTCGGAGTCCCGAAAGCCGAACATCGTGTTCAGGAACGTGTTGGAGAGGAAGCGCCGAGGGAACTCGTACCAGAACTGCAAGAAGACACAGACCCAACGCCCGATGAACCGCCCGATGCTGAACTTGAACGCGAGCCAGAGCCAGGTCAGCATCCAGCGTAAGATCCCGAGCACCGTCTTGCGCAAGACGAACCAAAGGAGGCTCGCGATCGACAGGAAGAAGACGCCCACCACGCCTCGCCGGCCCGCCATGAGCCGCGAACGTAGCCGACGAAGCCGTCATTGCGAAACAGCAATCGCGAACGAGGCGAAGGTGCCTCGCGGGCGCGGCAGGGGTGACTCTCGGTCGAGGTATGTGCTCGACCTGGTCGGGACCCGCGACCTTGCGACGCCCCCTGCTGGGCCGTATACGGGAAGCGGACTGGCTCTCGGAGCCGTGCTTCCCGGCGGCGTCCCGGGCGCCCCGCCGCCATGAGTGGTCTCTTCGAGGTTGCCGCGGTCTTCCTTCGTCTGGGCTGCATTTCTTTCGGCGGCCCGATCGCGCACATCGGATACCTGCGCACCGAGCTGGTCGAAAAGCGCCAGTGGCTCGACGACGCGCAGTACGGCGATCTCGTGGCGCTCTGCCAGTTTCTGCCGGGCCCGGCGAGCAGCCAGGTCGTGTTCGGCCTCGGCATGCAGCGCGCGGGGCTGCTCGGAGCGCTCGCCGCCTCGGTGTGCTTCACGCTCCCGTCGGCCATCTTGATGATCGGGTTCGCCTATGGGGTCGCGCGCGCGACCGACGTCGTCGGGGCAGGCTGGCTCCACGGGCTGAAGCTCGCCGCCGTGGCGGTCGTCGCGCAAGCGGTGTGGGGGATGGGCAAGAAGCTCTGTACCGATCGCGCGCGCGTCGCGCTCTCCATCGGCGCGGCCGCGGTCCTGCTCGCGCTGCCCGGCGCCGCGACGCAGCTCGGCGTGATCGCGGCCGGTGGCGTGATCGGCTGGTGGCTCTATCGACAGAGCCTCGCGGCCGGGCCAGCTCCCGGCGCTGCGTCCAGCGCTCGCGCGCACGTCGCGGCGGCAGCGGCGCTCGTCGTGTTCCTCGCGCTGCTCTTCGTGCTGCCGGCGGTCTCGACGGCGACGGGGTCGCGCGACGTGGCCGTGTTCGACGCCTTCTATCGTTCGGGGTCGCTCGTGTTCGGGGGCGGCCACGTCGTGCTGCCGCTCCTGCGCGCCGAGGTCGTGCCGCGCGGTTGGATCTCGGATGACCAGTTCCTCGCCGGCTACGGCGCCGCGCAGGCGCTGCCCGGGCCGCTCTTCACCTTCTCGGCCTACCTCGGCGCGGCGATGCGGCCCGGCCCGAGCTGGGTGAACGGGCTCTATTGTCTCTTTGCGATCTTCTTGCCTGCGTGGCTCCTCGTCGGGGGCGCGCTCCCCTTTTGGCACCGTCTCCGCGCCAAACGGTGGGCGCAGGCCGCGCTCGCGGGCGCCAACGCGGCGGTGGTCGGCGTGCTCCTCGCCGCGCTCTACGATCCGGTGTTCACCGAGGGCGTGCGCGGCCCGCGCGACGTCGCGGCGGCGATCGTCGCCTTTGGCCTGCTCGAGCACGGCAAGGTGCCCCCCTGGCTGGTCGTCGCGGCGAGCGCCGCTGCCGGGCAATGGTTGCTCGTCACGTAGCTGGCCGATCAGTCACTTCTGGGCGTTCGAACGGTCAGCTCGGCCCTGAAGAGGGTGGCGCGGAGGGCAGCCCTCGCGCCGAGCGCCGTCGCCGACGACGTGCGATCGCAACGAGCGCGACCGCGATGAGGTAGCCGACCGGGGTGACGGGCGCGGGCGCGGCCGCGCAGCCGGCGCAACCGCCACCGGGCGCCGGATTCGCATTCGGCGATACGGGCTCCGGGCTCGCTGCGGGCGGCGGCGCGGTGGCGGGCGCGGCGGGCGGAGGGGGCGCAGGCTCGGGCGCGCTCGCGACGGAAGGGGGAGTCGAAGATGACGGTACCGTTGGCGCCGCTCGTTTGCCCGAGACGAGCGGGGAGCCCGCCGGCGCCGGGGCGTCGCCAGGGCCGAGCGCCTCGAGCCACCCCGATGCCTGCGCCGCCAGCTGCGTCCCTCCGCAGAGGTGCGCGAACAGCTCCGGTGGCTCGCCGTCGGCTGGCGGACGCAGCGTGCCGAAGACCAGGTATCGCTGGCCGGCCTGAAAGCTCGCGCCCTTCATGCCACCCCCCGCTACCCTCAGGGCGCCGGGCGCGGAGCCCTTCAGCACTCGATCGACACGAAATGATGTTGTCGTCATGTGTCCTGGCGCCGCCGCTTGCGCGCTGGCGGTTCCTACGAAGATGACGTCGGCGCGCTCCCTCGAGCTCTCGAGCGCGGGGGCGGCGCACGACGTCGCCATCGCGCGCTCGGTGAGCACGAGGGCGGCGAGCGAGAGGATGAAGGCGACGAGCCGACGGGAGAGCGTCTGCGTCATGGCCCCAAGATACGGGATCCTCACCCGACCGGCGTCGCGGCCAAGAGGGGCAGCGTGATCGCGAACGTGCTGCCCTTGCCGACCTCGCTCTGTGCGTCGATCGAGCCGCCGTGGGCGCGGACGATCTGGCTGGTGATGTAGAGGCCGAGGCCGAGGCCGCCGTAATGTCGGGACGGGACGGCGCGCTCGAAGCGCCCGAACACGCGACCGAGATCGTCGGCTGCGATCCCGATGCCGTGGTCGCGGACCGTGATCGATACGCTTTCGGCGGCGGCCGCGAGGGCGACGTGTACGGGCTTGCCGGTGCCGTACTTGATCGCGTTCGAGAGGACGTTCGTGATCGCCTGGTCGAGGCGCGTCCTGTCCCACCGCCCTCGCGCCGACGCAGGTGCCTCGAGCTCGACCGTCGAGCCGGCGCGCCGCGCCTCTTCTTCGAACCGCTCGACCACCTCGCGGAGCAGATCGGCGAGGTCGAAGTCCTCGGGCTCGGTCTGGAAGGTGCCGGTCGCGATGCGCGAGACGTTCAAGAGCCCGTCGACCAGGTTGTCGAGGCGCCGGGCTTGCCGGGAGAGGACCGCGATCTTTCGCAGGGTTTGGTCGCGTAGCTCGCCCTCGGGGCCGCGCTCGAACCGGAGCCGGAGAGCATCGAGCTGAAGGCCCAACGCGGTGAGCGGCGTGCGGAGCTCGTGGGCGGCGATCGAGAGAAACTCGTCGCGGGCCGCGATCGCGCTCTCCAGCTCGGCCTCGTACTTCTTGCGCTCGGTGATGTCCTGAAAGTTCGCGCCGCGAAAGAGCACCTGGCCGCTCTCGTCCTTGAACGCGTTCACCTCGGTGAGGACGGGGAACGTCGAGCCATCGCGGCGCACGTGGGTGGACTCGTAGACGACGCGACCCGTCTCGTGGACCCGTCGCGCGAGGTCCGGCAAGAGCTGCTTCGACGCGTCGTCGAACATGTCGAGCAGGCTCCGGCCGCGCCATTCGTCGGGCGTGCTCCCGTGCATCTCGGCGAACGCGCGGTTCACGGCGATGAAGTGGTTGTCGGGGGTGGCGAGCGACATGCCCCACGACGCGTTCTGAAAGACGTGCTCCCACTGCCGCAGCTCGGCTTCGGCGCGCTCGGCGGCCTCGCGCGCCGCGTGCTCCCGACCGAGCGCCGCCTGGCGCTCGGCGGCGAGGTGGACCACGGCCGTGACGTCGTTGACGAGCGCCACGAACCCTTCGACGCGGCCCTCGACGACGTAGGGCGAGTACGTCACGTCGACGTCGCGGTGGCCACCTGCGGCGTAAGGTAAGCGTGATTGGAACGAAACGCGCTTGCCGCTCAGCGCCGTCCGCACGTGCGGTGCAACGACCTCGTACGCGTCGGGGCCGATCACCTCGCGAACCGTCCTGCCGATGACCGCAGCGCGCTCGACACCGAACCACGCCGCGTAGGTCGCGTTCACGAGGCGGTAGCGCTCGTCGCGGTCGATGAGAGAGACCAGGACGGGCAGCGTGTCGTTGATCTCCGACGCGAGCATCCGCTGGGTCACGTCGCGCGCGATGACCCAGGTGCGATCGCCCGCGGCGTAGATCGCGCTCTCGTACCAGCGGCTCGATGCGGCGTCGAAGCTCTCGACGCGCGCCGGTGTCGCGGTGCGAAGAGCCGTCTCGATCGCGTCACGGACGGCGTCGTCACGCCCGGGTGGAAACAGCTCACGAGCGCTCCGGCCGATCAAAGTGCCCGATGCGACGCCGAAGAACGCGCACGCGGCTTCGTTGGCGTACACCAGTGTGCCGTCGCGCTCGTAGCTCGTCACGGCCTCGACCATCTGGTCGAAGACGGGGATCTCGGGGCCCACTTTCAAGGACTCTCGAACGTAGAGGACGGCAGGTGCGTTGCAAGCGCCGATCGACGAGGGCATGCGACCGTGCCGACCGTGTCTCGCCTGATCAGTGCGCGCTTGCGCGCACCCTTCCGATCGCCACATGCGGCTGTCATGAGAAGGCTCGGTTCGTGCTAAACGTAGGCTCGTGTCGGCCCGCGAAGCCGCTCCTCCGCCCCTGCTCGCCCCCCTCGAGCCAGTGACGCTGGGCAACTGCGACCGCGAGCCGATCCACGTGCCCGGCGCGATTCAGCCGCACGGCGTGCTCGTCGCTTGTCGCGAAGACGACGAGCTGACAGTCGAGCACGTCTCGTCAAACGCCGCAGATGTCTTCGGTCTCGCGCCGGACGCGATCGTCGATCGGTCGGCAGCCAACCTCTTCGATGCCGCCGGCGTCGGGCTTCTCCGGTCACTCGCCGACGAAAAGGCCCTTCGTGAGAAGAACCCGGCGCCTCTCACCTCTCGGACGGGCGCCGCGCTCGAGGCGGTGCTTCACCGCAGCGGGGGCTTGCTCGTGATCGAGCTCGAGCAGAGTCGTGGGACACCGCGCGGGTTCGAGCCGGCTCTTCGCCATGCCATCGTACGGCTCCAGGCCGCGACCGACGTCGGGAGCCTCACGCGGTACGCGGCAGAAGAGGTGCGCCGCCTCACCGGCTTTGACCGCGTGATGGTCTACCGGTTCGACGCAGACTGGAACGGTGAGGTCGTGGCCGAAGCGCGCCGAGACGATCTCGAGCCATTCCTCGGCCTGCACTACCCGGCCTCCGATATCCCCGCGCAGGCCCGACGCCTCTACACGCAGAACTGGATTCGGCTCATCCCGGACGTCGCGTACACGCCGTCACGTCTCGTGCCCGATCAGACCGCCGCCGTCAGAGCGCCGCTCGACCTCGCGCACGCGCACCTCCGCAGCGTCTCGCCGATCCACATCGAGTACCTGAAGAACATGGGCGTCACGGCGTCGATGTCGATCTCGCTCGTGTCCGACGGCGTGCTGCGCGGGTTGATAGCGTGCCACCACTACTCGGGCCCGCACCGCGTCAGGTTCTCCGTCCGCGAGACGGCGGAGTACCTGGGGCAGGCGCTGTCTTGGAACCTGCGCGTGCTCGAGCACGCCGACGAGAGCGCTCGTGCCCTCCGCGTGCAGCGATGTGAGGCGGAGCTCGCCACGAACCTCGCCGCGGCCGACGACGTCCTCGCGGGGCTCGCGGTGCCCGCGCTGGCCGAGCTCACCGGCGCCGCAGGCGCTGCCGTCGTGCTCGAAGAGGGCGTGCGCACCGTCGGCAAGACGCCGGACGACCGGCGCATCGGCGAGATCGTGGCGTGGCTCCGGTCGACGGGGCACGACACGTTCGCGACCGACCACTTTGCCGCCGAGTACGCGCCGGCCGAGCGCTGGGACGGTGTCGTCGCGGGGCTGCTCGCCACGACGCTCTCGAACGAGCTCGGGGAGTATCTCTTGTGGTTCCGTCCATCGGCCGAGCGCACCGTCGATTGGGCCGGTGATCCGCGCAAGCAAGTGGTGCAAACGAGCGCCGCCGCGCCGCGCCTGAGCCCCCGAGGCTCTTTCGCGCTGTGGCGCGAGACTGTCCGCGGGCGCTCTCTGCCCTGGCAGCCCTGGCAGATCGAAGCCGCATCGAACGTGCGGCGCCTCTTGATCGGCGGCGTGCGCCGGCGTGCGGCCGCCATTCGCGCGCTCAACGATCGCTTGTCCGATGCCGACCGCGCCAAAGACGTCTTCATCGCGACGACGAGCCACGAGCTGCGGACGCCGCTCAACGCCATCAGCGGGTGGACGCGGCTCATCACGAGCGGCTCTCTCGGGCGGGAGCGCTGGGCCGAGGCGATTCAGGTGGTCGCGCAACGCAGAGGTCCTCAATCGATTGGTCGACGACTTGCTCGACGTGTCGCGAGTCGTCGGCGGCAAGCTCGCGCTGGAGGTAGAGAGCGTCGACTTGGGGTCGGTCGTCGATAGCGTCGTCGATGGCCTGCTCGTCGCGGCCGAGGCCAAGGGCATCAAGATCAAGCGCGTGCTCGATTCTTCGACGACCGTGCTCGGAGACCCGACGCGGATCCGCCAGGTGGTGATGAACCTGGTGAACAACGCGATCAAGTTCACGCCCAAGTCGGGGACCATCACGGTGACGCTGAGGCGCGAGGGCTCGGACGTGGAGATCACACGGGGCAGGGCATCGACCCCGCCGTGCTCCCGCAAGTGTTTCAGGCCTTTTGGCAAGCCGACGGCTCCGCTCGCCGCAAGAGCCAGGGTCTCGGCCTGGGGCTTGCGATCTCGAAGAAGCTGGTCGAGCTGCACGGCGGGAAGATCAGCGCCGAGAGCGACGGTCTGGGCCAGGGCGCGACGTTCAGGGTACGGCTCCCCATCGCTTGCGCTCAGGCGCAGGGCGACCGCAAGAGCCTCGCCGCGCCGCCCACGGTCGAGGCCTCGCGGGTGCTCGCGGGCGTCATGATGCTCGTCGTCGAAGACGAGCCCGACTCGCGCTCGCTGCTCGTGCACATCCTCGAAGATGCAGGTGCCAAGGTCGTCGCCGCGAGCGGCGCTGCCGAGGCGATCGAGCTCGCCAAGAGCCAGGCGTTCGACGCGATCGTGTCGGATATCGGGATGCCCGAGAT
>CALKVR010001020.1 GCA_938004815.1 uncultured Polyangiaceae bacterium
CTCATGCCTGCGAGCGCGAGGGCAGGGGCAATCAGACTCTTCATCCACGGCGAGAGGCAAGCCATGGGGGGCAGTCAGCAAGCTGCGTACCAGATGAGGCGCGGCGATCGCGCGATGGTTTTGGCGGATCTGGACACGAGGCGCGGCCAGCCTGTGCCAGCCTCTGCCGCTACCCTGACGTCGCGTTCTTGCCGCGCAGCCACGTTTCCCAGGCTGCGAAGTCGCCCCCGAGCTCGCGCACGACCGCGTCGCGCTGCGCGTCGGTGAGCGCCATGAACGTACCGTCGGCCTGGGCCAAGACCTCGCCCGTCGCGGCGTTCACGAGCTCCCCCTTCATGTGCATGAGCCGCCGCTGGTCTTTCACGAGCTCGCCGGTGGCGCGGAGCGCGGTGCCCAAGGGCGCCGGCTTCAGAAAACGGAGCGTCAAGCGCGCCGTTTGCACCCATCGATCGTGCAAGAAGGCGACGCGGCCGATCGTCTCGTCGAGGATGCCCGAGATGATCCCACCGTGCAGTACGCCCGGCCAACCCTGGTGGTGCACCGCGGGCGTCACCTCGGTGAAGACTCGCACGCCGTCGTCTCGAAAGACGGCGCCGAGGCCGTGCGGGTTCTCGGTCCCGCAAACGAAGCAGAGGGCCGAGCCCGGCTGACGTTTCATCGGCGCGCAGGTTACCCTGGTCGGTGCCGATGCGCGCGCGGGTTCACACGTTCTGGTCGAACCGCGTGCTCGAGATGATGCTGGCGCTGCTCGGCGTGTTCACGGTGATCGCCATCCTGTTCGATCCGCCGTCGCGATTCACGATGGGCGGCGTCGAAATCGATCGGTTCACGGTCTTTCCGTTTGCCACGATCGTCGCCGCGTGGCTCCCCCTGCTCGCGCGTCGCCGCACCGAACGGGTCGGCGAGCTCGTTTTGCACAAGAGCCGCCTGCACCTCCGGAACCACTTCGGGCTGCACCGGTTGGGCTATGTCCGCGGGGTTCACGTCGCGCGGGGGCGGCGCGGGGCAAGCGCGCTCTTCGAGGTCAAGAACGGTCTCGTCGCGGCCGAGGTCGACGACGCCGACGGGCTCGATGCCCTGGCCGCGCGAACACGCGCGCTAGCCGCCGAGGACTTCGTGCGTGTGCCGACGGCGACCACCCGCCCCACCTGGTTCGCGCGCGTCGCGGTTACGCTCTTCGCGAGCGGATACTACTTGCACGTGGTGCACCGGGCGATCCCGGGCGAAAAGGCGCTGTACGGGATCGGGGCGATCGTCGCCGGTCTGGTGCTCTTGGTCCTGCACTTCGTCCGCGCGCGCACGCCCCTCGTCGTCCCGTCGACCGATCGTGAGCGCCGAGCCCGGGGTCCAGAGCAGGTCGCGCTCGGTGATCTGGGCCAAGCGATGCGGGCTCGCATCGACGCGCACGAAGCGGCCGCGTCGGCTCGGCGAGATGCCCCGCCGAGCGAGCCCGGGGCGCGTGTGATCAGCGAGGGTGAGTCGGCCGCGGCCGCGCTCGGCCGTATACGCCGCGCGCTCGCCGGTGCGGCCGGCGACGCGTACCGTGGCGCGGCGGTCGCCCTCCGCACCAGCCTCGAGCGCGCCGCCAGCGGCGGTCGCGTGCCCGTCGCCGATCGTGCCCTCGCCCTGCGCGTGCTCGCCGACGGCAACGCGGTCGAGCTGACGCGTCGCATCGCTACCGACGCGAGCGCCGAGGACGAAGCCGCGGCCGAGCTCGTCGCGCGCCGGACGCCACGCTTCGAAGCGTGAGCTCGGGTACACTCTCCGACGTGATCGACGCGCGCATCGGCGACTTCGAGGTCCTCAAGACCCTCGGTCGCGGGGGGATGGGGATGGTCTACGAGGCGCGGCACCGCCCCACGGGCACGCGCGTCGCGCTCAAGGTCGTCCAGCGCGATCTGGCGGGGGACGCCGATCTCGTCGCCCGGTTTCGTCGTGAGGTCCTCGCGGCGTCACGCGTCGATCACCCCAACGTTTGTCGGGTCGTGGCCGGCGGCGTCGCCGATGACGAGCTCTTCTTGGCCCTCGAGTTCGCCGACGGTCAGACCGGCACGGCCCTCAAGCGCGCGATGGGCGGTCGGATGCCGATCGCGCTCGCGCTCGAAGTCGCGCGGCAGGTGTTGGTCGGGCTTGGCGCCGTTCACGCCGAGGGCATCGTCCACCGCGACGTCAAGCCGTCGAACGTGGTCGTGACCCGCGAGGGGGTGGTGAAGCTGCTCGATTTCGGTATCGCCAAGACCGTCGGCGACGCGACGCTCACCGGCAGCGGTGGTCTCGTCGGGACCCCAGGCTTCATGAGCCCGGAGCAAGCGCGCGGTGAGCTGGTCGACGCGCGAAGCGATCTGTTCGCGGTAGGCCTCATGGCGCACGATCTCATCGGCGGCCGCAGCCCGTTCGCGTCCGACAGCCCCGCCGAGGGGCTGGCCCGGGTGATCCACGATCGCGCGCCGCCGCTCTCGGAGGTCTCGCCCGGCGTGTCGCTGGCGCTCGATCGATGGTGCGCGCGCCTCACCGCGCCGGACCCGAGCGACAGGTACCCGAACGCGGCCGACGCGATGCGCGAGCTCCGTCCGATCCTGGGTGAAGCGATCGGGGGGGCGGGGCTCGTCGAGGCCATCGGTGAGCCTCGAGCCGTTGCCGTGCGGGCGCGCGACGCGCTCGTCACCCAGCTCGTCGCGCGCAGCGACGCGCTCGCCGCCGCCGGCAACGGACGTGCGGCAGCCCTCGCGGCCGCCGAAGCGCTCCGTGCCAACCCCGACGACGAAAGGCTCCAAGCGTTGTCCGAAGAGCGCGCCGACGCGATCGCGGTGTCGGCGCCGGCGACCTTGGAGCCGGCCGAAGCCGAGGCGCTCGCGGCGGTGCGCGCCCGCGAGTCGCCCGCGCTCTGGCGCCACCTCGCCAACCTACGCCTCGAACGAGCCGACGTGGTCGGGGCGGTCGCTGCGCTCCGACGCGCGATCCTGCTGCGCCCCAGCTCCGAGCTACTCGAGGCGCTCGCGGGGTGCACGGGAGAGCTGGTCGAGACGGCGCCCGCTCCGTCGACGGAGCCGGTGGCGGCACCGTCGCTGCGTCCGGCTCTCACGCCCGCCCCTCTCGAGGGAGCGAGCGGGGCGATCGAGGGTCCAACTCCGACTGCGGCGATCGTGCCCTGGTCGAAGCGTAAGGTCTCGTGGCCCACGTTCGGCCTCGGGGTCCTCGTCGGGATCGCGGTGTCTCTGCTCGCGCTCACGGCGCTGGTCCTGTGGGAGACTGCGGACGAGCCGGATCTGTCGGCGCTGGAGCCCGAGGGCGTCGTGAGCCCCACCCCGGGACCGCGGCCGGCGCCGCTCCGGACGCTCGACCGGTCGCGCCTCTCGATCGAAGGTCCCGCGCTCGTGAACGTCTGGCTCGAGGGCTGCCTCGACTGCATGCCGGCGTTCGAGGCGTGGCGTGACACCGTGGACCGCGGTGAGCTGCCACGCGGCCTGCCGGTCTACAACGTCGCCTACGGCAAGTTCACCTCGAGGTTCGTTCGCTCCTACCGCGTGGGCGCCGGCGTGCGCAGCGACCCTGGGGGCGAGATCGTCCGCCCGCTCGGCATCACCACCTTCACCACGCTCCTCGTCGGTCCGAACGGCGAGGTGATGGGGCGCCTCAAGCCTACCGACGGCGACTACGTGGCTCGCATCCGCGCGTTCGACGAGGCGACGATCGCGCTGCCGCGCTGACGATCGCGCGGCTGCGCGATCGTGCGTGAACGTTCGCGTGCGCTTGACACACGCCGCCGCACGCATTACATAACCATCAGGTTATAAAACTGAGAGGTTATTCATGCTCGCGGAGCGCCTGGATGCGACCTTCATGGCCCTGGCCGACCCCACGCGGCGCGCGATCATCGCGCGGCTCTCGCAGGGGGAGGCGTCGGTGATGGAGCTTGCGGCTCCCTTTGCGATGAGCCAGCCCGCGATCTCCAAGCACCTGAAGGTGCTGGAGCGCGCCGGTCTCGTCTCACGGGGGCGAGACGCGCAGCGCCGGCCGTGCCGGCTCGAGGCCGCGCCGCTCCGTGAGGCGACCGATTGGCTCGAGCGGTACCGCGCCCGGATGGAGGCGCGGTTCTCGCGCTTGGACACGTTGCTCGAAGAGATGAAAGCAAAGGAGAAGCGTCATGAGCGAAAAAAGTAGCAACAAGCTTCAGGTCACGCTGCCCTCGGACACCGAGATCGAGCTCACGCGCGTCTTCGATGCGCCGCGCCACCTCGTCTTCGATGCGATGACCAAGCCCGAGTACGTGCGGCGGTGGTGGTGCTGCATGGACGGGTTCACCATGCCGGTCTGCGAGATCGACTTTCGCGTCGGCGGCAAATGGCGCTACGTCATGGTGAGCGCCGACGGGCAAGAGGTGGGGTTCCGTGGCGAGTACAAGGAGATCGACGCGCCCGCGCGGGTCGTCCACACCGAGATCTTCGAGCCGTTTCCAGACAGCCCCGCCATGGTGACGATGACGCTCGAGGAGCGCGACGGCAAGACGTTCTACAAGTCTCGCGTCGTCCACGGTAGCAAGGCCGACCGTGACGCCCACGTGAATTCGGGGATGGAGGTCGGCGCCGGCATCGCGCTCGACCGGCTCGAACAGGTCGCGAAGGGGCTCGGCGAGAGCGGTCGCGGCACCGGCGCGACGGTCGCGACGTAGACCGTCGGCTGCAGCCGTCACCCGGGGAGCACGACCGTCCGCCCTGGCGGACAGGCGACGCGACAAATCCCGTGATCTCGCCCTGGCATCCCGCGTGCTGACAGGGCTGCGATGGTCGGTCGCCGCCTCGTCGTCTTCGTCGCCCTCTCGGTCTTCGTGCTCGTGCTCGCCGGCGCCTGCTCGTCGCGGGTGCCCCCGCCATCGCCTACGCCGCCGCCTTCGGAGGTCGCCTTCGTCGGCGCGCGCGTGGTGACGATGACGGACGCGGGTGTGCGCGACGATCAGACGGTCGTCGTGAGGGGCGGTCGCATCGTGTCGATCGGGCCCGCGGCCTCGACGGACATCGGACGCGCGCGGGCGATCGACGCGCGCGGCAA
>CALKVR010001021.1 GCA_938004815.1 uncultured Polyangiaceae bacterium
GCGGATCGCCGCCGCCCAGGCGGTCGGAGACCCTGCCGCCGATCTGCGAGACGTGCGCGACGGCCTCGTGCGCAAGGTCGCCGACGGAATCGGCGCGACCGCCATCGAGGAGCCAAACGGGATGGTCACGCTCCTCGCCGCGGGCACATCGCTCGTCCAGGGCGAGCAGGCAGGCCAGGTCGCGGTCTCTCTCGGCGCCGGCGGCGCCCTCAAGATCGACGTCGTCAAGCCGGGCGGCGCGACCGTCGACATCACGGCGCGCGTCGACGGCGGCGCGTTGGGCGGCATCCGCGAGGCGCGCGATCAGGATCTCGTCGCGCTCGAGGCCTCGCTCGATCAGATGGCGTTCGACTTCGCGACCGCGGCCAACACCGCCCACGCGGCCGGCTTCGGCCTCGACGGCGTCTCGGGCCGTCCGCTGTTCGCGCCCCCGTCGGGCGTGGCGGGCGCGGCGCGCGCGTTCTCCGTGGACCCAGCCATGGTCGGGCAGCCGAACCGGGTAGCAGCGTCGGCGACCGCATCCGGCGTACCCGCCGGAAACGCAGCCGCGCTCGCGTTCGCCGAGCTCGCGTCGCAGCCGATGGGCGCGGGCGGGACGCCAGCAGAGCGGTTCGGCTCGTTTGCCGCGACGTTGGGCAGCGCCCAAGAGTCGGCCTCGACCGCGATCGGCATGCGCCAAGAGACGCTCTCGATGGCCGAAGCGATGCGCGAGCAGGCCAGCGGCGTCTCCATCGAAGAAGAGATGGTCGAGCTCTCGCGCTACCAGCGCGCGTTCGAGGCGACCATGCGCGTCATGAAGGTGGCCGACGAGCTCCTCGAAGGGCTCATTCGAGGGATGTGATCGATGCGCGTCACCGAAAACTTGAAGATCGCACCGCTGACCGAGGCCAACGCGGAGAGCGCGTCGCGACTGCACATGGCCGCTCGCCGGGCCGCGTCGGGTGAGCGCGTCTCGGCCCCCTCGGACGACCCCGCGGCCTACGCCCAGATTGCCCGTTTCCAGGCGTCGGCCGCGACCTACGAGGCGCGCAGGCAGGCCGTGGACCGGGCGCAAGATTCGCTCGCGTTCGCCGAGTCGGCGCTGGCGTCCGCGGGTGACGTCATGGCCCGCGCTCGCGAGCTCGCGGTCCAGATGGCCGACGGCACCCTCGGCCCCGCCGAACGCGCGGTGGCCGCCAAAGAAGTGACGCAGCTGCGTCAAACTCTCGTCGGGATCGCCAACAGTCGGACGGCGTCGGGGTACGTGTTCGGGGGTACGAAGACAGGCGCGGAGCCCTTCTCGACCTCGGGCTTGTTCAGCGGAAACGACGAGGCGATCGACGTCGAGATCGCCGAGGGCTCGCGCATCCGCGCCAACACCAGCGGTGCCCGCGCTTTCACCGCCGCTGGGGGCCGCGACCTGTTCCAAGATCTCCAAGCCTTCGAGACGGCGCTGAACGCCAACGACGTCGCCGGAATCCAGGGGATGATCGCGGCCATGGATCAGGGCCACGCCCAGATCACGGGCGTCCGGAGCGAAGCGGGCCTCGGCATCGACAGCCTTCGGATGGCCTCGTCGGCCGCGCTCGTCGGCAAGAACGCGATCGAAGCTTCTCGCGCCCGCGTTCAAGAGGTCGACGCGACCGAAGCCTACGTCGAGCTCGGCTCGGCGCAGCAGGCGTTCGAGCGCAGCCTGGAGATCACGCGCAAGATCCTGAGCATCATGCCGGGCGACAAGATCCTGGCACGGTAATCGCAATCGCGGTTCTCGCCACGGAGGGCCAGATGCTCGTCGTACAACGAAGAGTCGGAGAACGCCTCGTTCTCAGCGGAGGTATCGAGATCACCGTCGTCGCCGTCGGGCGGGGCGGCGTGAAGCTCGCCGTCACGGCGCCGAAGGACGTCTGGATCGCGCGGGGTGAGGTGCACGACGCTGTCGTCTCCGCCAACACCGCCGCGGCCAGGACGCGTCGCAGCACGCTCCCTGTGTCCGAGTCTCACGATGAAGCGCAAGCACCGATGGAGGAGTCACGATGATTCGTCTCGAGAAAACCCGTTTCGGAACGATAACGATCGACGAGTCGGCCGAGATTCGTTTCGCGCGCGGCCTCATCGGCTTCAGCGGCGAGACGCGCTTCGCGCTCCTCGAACGTGAGCGTGGGCCCATCGCCTACCTCCAGTCTCTCAACACGCCCGGCCTCGCGCTCCCCGTCGTCGACGCTCGGCACCTGCAGCCGGGCTACCCGGAGACAGGCGACGATCTCGCCGGCAAAGCCGGGCTCGACCGCGAGGACAACCTCGTCCTGGTGGTGCTGGCGATCGACCCGCTCGACGGCACGCTGCGCGCGAACCTCCTGGCTCCGCTCGTCATCGACGCCAAGAACCGCAGCGGCGCGCAGATCATCCTCGACCCCGAGAAGTACGGCCCCAGCGTGCAGCTCGGGAGCGCGCCGGGCACGCGCGAGACCGACCACCCGATCAGCGCCGTGCGTTCGGTCGACAGCGCCGTCGCGAAGGTGACCGCCGCGCTCGCCTCGAACGGCTGAGCGCACTGTGCTCCTCGTCGCTCGCCCGATCTGGATCGCTCCCGCGACCGGAAACGGCGAGCGCGCGTCATTTCGAAGCGCTAGCACTCGTCTCGAACAGGCGAGGTCGACGTGCTCGATGATCGATGTGCCGCGATTTCACCCCCCCATCCCCCTTCACTGCGCGAGGGGGGCGCCGTCGGGGCCGTCTCGGTCGCACCCCAGCTCGACCTGCAAAGGCTGACGATCGGCCTCGCGCTGGTCGCGGTCTACGTCATCTGGGGCTCGACGTACCTCGGCATGCGCATCGCGCTCGAGTCGTTCGCGCCGTTCGTGCTCGGCGCGACGCGGTTCCTCGTCGCCGGGGCGCTCCTCCTCGTGTGGGTGCGCTTGCGCGGCACGCCCTGGCCAACAGCCGCCGAGTGGCGCGGTGCAGCCATCTCCGGCGTCCTGATGTGCACGTTCGGCAACGGGCTCGTAGCCGTCGCGCAGGGCGCGCACGTCGACTCCGGCGTCGCTGCGACGGTGGTCGCCACGATGCCGATGTGGATGGCGCTCGCGGGTGCCCTCTTGGGTGAGCGCCCGACGCGCCGCGAGCTCCTGGGCCTGCTCCTCGGCTTCGCTGGCGTCGCCATCCTTCAGGGCGGCGGCAACCTGGCAGCCGGGGGTTCCCTGGGCTTGGTTATCGTCGGGGCGCCGGTCGCGTGGGCGCTCGGCTCGGTAGCGTCGCGGCGCTGCGCCATGCCCAAAGGCTCCATGGGTGCCGCGGCCCAGATGCTGGCGGGCGGCGCGGCGATGGCGTTGATCGCCGCTCTCCGGGGTGAGCCGCTCCCGGCGAACCTGGACGCGCGCGCGGTCGGGTCGGTCGCCTATCTCGCCCTGGTCGGGTCGCTGCTCGGTTTCACCGCCTACGGATACTTGCTGCGGTCGACGCGGCCTGCCGTGGCCTCGAGCTACGCCTACGTGAACCCGGTGGTAGCGATGGTCCTCGGGGCCATCGTCGCGGGTGAGGCGCTCGACGCCGGGCGCGTGGTCGCTTGCGCCGTCATCATCGCGGGCGTGCTCGTGGTGATGCGACGCCCCCGCCGAGCTTGAGGTCGCGCGCCGCGCGGGCTGGCACGCCGGCTGCCTAAGGACCGGCGTGGCCACCCCAGCCGTCGCGTCGTCTACCCGTAACCGCGCGGAACTCCTCGTTCCGCTGGGCATCGTCGGGATCGTCCTGATGATGGTGCTGCCAATTCCGGCGTTCCTCCTCGACGGACTTTTGACGGTCTCGGTGGCGCTGAGCATCGGCGTCTTTCTCACCGCGCTCTACATCGAGAGCGCCCTCGAGTTCTCGGCGTTCCCCGCCTTCGTGCTCGTCGCCACCCTGCTGCGGCTGAGCCTGAACGTCGCGACCACGCGCTTGATCTTGCTGCACGGGGCCGAGGGCCACGGCGCGGCGGGTCAGATGGTCGAGGCGTTCGGCCGCTTCGTCGTCGGCGGAAACATCGTCGTCGGCTTGGCGGTGTTCCTCATCCTGGTCGTCATCAACTTCGTCGTCATCACGAAGGGCGCCGGGCGCGTGGCCGAGGTGGCGGCGCGCTTCACCCTCGACGCGATGCCGGGCAAGCAGATGGCGATCGACGCCGACATGGCGGCCGGCCTCATCGGCCCCGACCAGGCGCGCGATCGGCGCAGGAACCTGGAGCGCGAAGCCGACTTTTTCGGCGCCATGGATGGCGCGAGCAAGTTCGTCCACGGCGACGCGGTCGCTGGCCTGCTGATCACCGCGATCAACCTGATCGGCGGCCTCGTCATCGGCATCGCGGGCGGCATGGACATCGGCGCCGCCGCCGAGACGTTCTCGATCCTCAGCGTCGGCGACGCGCTCCTGGCCCAGATCCCCGCCCTGCTCGTCTCGGCCGCGAGCGGCATCGTCGTCACCCGCAGCGCGACCGGCGAGCAGCTGGGTCGCGCGTTCATCTCGCAGCTCGCCGGGCGACGGACGAGCGTCATCATCACCGCCGGGATCATGACGGTGCTCGGCCTGCTCCCCGGCATGCCGACCATCCCCTGCCTCGCGCTGGCGGCCGGGCTCTTCTTCGTCGCGCGAAAGCTGCCCGACTCGCCTGGCGCAAAGGCAGACGACGCGCTCGGGCACCGGCCCGAGGCTGCGCCGGAGCCGAAGCGTGGGTCGCAAGAGGACATCGACACCCAGCTCGGCCTCGAGGTGCTCACGCTCGAGCTCGGCTACGAGCTCGTCCCCATGGTCGACGCGACCACGGGCGGCACCCTGCTCGACCGCGTGATCGCCCTGCGCCAGGAGCTCGCGCGCGAGTGCGGGATCGTGGTGCCGCCCATCCACGTGTGCGACAGCCTCGACCTGCCATCGTCGACGTACCGCGTGCTCCTGCTCGGCAACGAGATCGGCCGCGGTGAGTGTCGCGCCGGCAAGCTCCTCGCGATCGACGCCGACGGCGCGGCGCCCCCCATCGACGGCGAGGCCACCAAGGATCCGGCTTTCCAGCAACCGGCTCGCTGGATCCTCACCCGCGACAAGGAGATGGCCGAGGCGCTCGGCTACGCGATCGTCGATCATCCGAGCGTCGTCGCGACGCACCTCGGCGAGCTCTTGCGGACGCACGCCGCCAAGCTCCTGGGTCGCCAAGAGGTGCAGCACCTGATGGAGGTGCTCGCCAAGACGGCGCCCAAGCTCGTCGACGAGGTGGTCCCGAACTTGCTCCCTCTCGGCGACGTGGTCCGTGTGCTCCGCAACCTGCTCGCCGAACGCGTTTCGATCCGCGACCTGCGGAGCATCCTCGAAGCGCTCGCCGACGCCGCGCCCCAGACGAAGGACCCCGAGCAGCTCACCGAAATCGCCCGCGAGAAGCTGGGCGCCCACATCACGAGCCGGCTCGCAGCCCCCGACCGATCGATCCCGGCGCTGGCCCTCGATCCGCGCGTCGAGGATCTGCTCCGCCGCGTTCTCCGTGACATCGCCTCGGGGGCGGGCGGCGCCATCGATCCGGCGCTCATCCGTCAGCTCACTGACGCCGCGGATCAGGCGATGCCGAAGTTCGGCGTCCTCGGGGCGACGCCGGTCCTGGTGGCTCCGCCGGAGCTGCGCCGGTTCGTGCGCGCGATATTCGAGCGCAAGCTCCCCCAGCTCAACGTGGTCTCTTTCCGTGAGATCGACTCGTCCGTCTCCCTCCGCATCCTCGAGAGCCTCGGCGCCGCTCCGCCTCAGGCTCCCGCGATGGCGCAACACGCAGCCGTGAGGTCAGCATGACACCGCAGACATTCCGTGGACGTTCCCTCGACGAAGCCAAGAAGTCGGCCGCCCAGGCCCTCGGCCCCAGCACCATCGTGCTCGCCAATTTTCTTTCGTGCTGGACAACTCCGCGCCGG
>CALKVR010001022.1 GCA_938004815.1 uncultured Polyangiaceae bacterium
GGCCTGCTGCGGTGACACCGACGCCTGCGGCTGGGCCGGTAACGGCCTCTGCGACTGCGACGGCTTCCAGCCCTGGGACTTCGCCGACTGCGCCGCTTGCACCCCGTGCACCCTGGCCACCACCTGCGAGGGCGGCTGCACGCCTGCCAGCGATCCATGCTGCGACCCCGGCAACCCCTGCGCGCTCGGCCAAGACGGCATCTGCCAGTGCGCGGGCACCATGCCGTGGGACGCGGCCGATTGCGCCCAGTGCGTCAGCGCCGACGCCGACTGCGGCCCCGTCGACTCCTGCCCGGGCGGGTGCTCCGGTACGGGCAGCGCCTGCTGCAACGACCCCGGCGCCGACGCGTGCGGCTGGTCGGGCGACGGCCAGTGCGACTGCGGCGGTATCGCGTGGGACTTTGCAGACTGCTCCAGCTGCTCGTGCGCGCCCTAGGTGGCTGGTGTTTTCCGCCGATAGCTTCGCGATCTCGGCGTCGAGCGTGCCGCGTACGATCGTCCGAAAGACGCCTGCTTCCTAGCCGCCGTCGCGCTTCACTGCGACCGCGACGTCTTGCACCACGCGCGGCAGGGTGTCCTCGAGCCCCGCGACGAACATGTCGTAGGCCGCCGACTGATTGTAATAGAGCCCGATCACCGTCGAGTCGGAGAACGCGTACGTCTCCTGGAAGATCGGCGTGTCCGGCCTGGCCGCCGAGGTGACGGTGACCTCGTAGGCGAGCTCGAAGTTGGGAAACTGGTACGGCACGCCGAGGAGGCCGAGGATCGCGAGGGGGATGATGTTGATGTGAAGCTCGTACGTCGTCGCGCGCAGCTTGCCGCGCACGATGTAGTCGAACGACTTGAGGTCGGTCTTGGTGTTCAGCCCCTCGAGCGGCGTCACGTTGTTGGTGAGCCGCATCTTGCGCATCATCTCTGCGAGGAGGAACGGCATGGCCGAGTCCATCGCGCCGACCGTCACGGTCGGGCGCCCGCCCTGGCTCGAGAGGAGGATCGCGCCCTGCTCGGGGTAGTTGGTGTAGTTGCCGATATGAAAGAAGTTCACGACCGGGATGAGCGACGTCGGATAGAGAAAGCCGTACTCACCGCCGCGGAGATCTTCGAACGGGTAGATGAGGAACCTCTTGTCGGTCTGCAGCGGCGCCTCGACGCTCTCTGCGAACGCGAGCGGCTGAGACTTGAGCGCTTGGGCGCGCACGCCGCAGCCGGATAACGCGAGGGCGACCCCGAACGTGGCGATCCGGAGGAGCTTCGCGCGCTTGCCGACGAGAGCAGGGGCCCTGTTCATGGCGCGCAGGCTACGTCGCGACGGGGCCGCTGCGAAGAGCCGCCATCCTGCTCCGGTCGGCGCAACCCTGCTCTCGGGGTGTCCCTAGTTCAGCGGGCCGAGCCCACGGGCAGCGGAGTCGCGGGTGACGCGGAGGGGTCGAGCTCGACGAAGCCGTCAGGCCAGTCGGTCGCGGCGGGGGCGGGCGTCGCCGCCTGCTGGGCGCCGCCGCTCGTGCAGCCGTCGATCGCCGAGATCGAAGTGACGACGGTCATGAACATCGCCGCCAGTGCGAGCAGCAGGGTGCGCAGCCGAAAGCTGGGGGTGACGAGGCGAAGCTCCTGCATGCCGCACCGCCATTGTCCCGCACGAGCCTCGCCGGGCAAGGGGTTTCGCGTAGAGTGACGCCTCACGCGATGGCGGCTCGAGTCTCCTCACTCTCGCGGGTTCGGCGGGGCCTCAGCAAGAAGCTCGGCTGGGCGGCGGCCGCAGCCCTGATCGGGCCGTGGCTCATCATGGGTCTCGGCCACACGATCGGGTTCGAGTGGCTGCTCGAGAGCGGCGCGGTGATGGTGATGCTGGGGATGGCGGCCGCCGCAGGCCTCGCGATCACGGCGCCCCTGGTCGCCTGGGTTCGAGGTCGAAGCCCCGCGATCGTGTCGGTCGAGGCGGGCGAGCTCTGCTACGCGCGAGACAGCGACAAAGTCCGCATCCCGCGCCGAGAGGTCGAGGGCGGCACGGTGATCCCGACCCCCAACGGAGCACGCGTCGAAATTTTTCTCCATGGCGGCGATTTCCTCCGCATCCAGGTGGCGAACGAAGCCGCAGGCGACGCGCTCCTCGACGAGCTCGAGATAGGCCCGGACGATCGCCGCGTGCGCATCGAGCTCGCCGAGCCGAGCCGGTCGACGCTCGTGGCGATCGTGCGGCTCGCCGTCACCGTTCTCTTGGGGTTCCTGTTCCTCGGGATCGGCGTCGGGGCTTACCGCGACGCGTTCGGCGCCGAGCTCCCTGTCTCGTTCATGGGGCCGTGGCTCGCGTCGATCGCCGGGATGTTCGCGGCCTGGCAGCGCCTCCGCCGCCCGCCGCGGGTGGTCGTGGGTCGCGACGCCGTCCACGTCGACAAGGCCTCCGGCTCCGTGACCATCCCCCTGACGCAGATCGACAAGGTCTGGGGGCACGGTCAAGCGGTCTTCATCCGCGACACCCACGGCAACGTGACGTCGGCCTCGGGCGGCGTGCGCTTGCCGCTCCGTGATCCCAGTCAGGTGGCTTCGCCCATCGTGCTCGGCGTGGTCGACCGCATCCAGGACGCGCAGAGGGCGTCGGCGACGGCCGCGTCGCCGGAGCACGCGCTGGTGGCGTCGCTCGATCGGGGCGGCCGGACGCTGGCCGAGTGGCGCAAGGCGCTCGGCGAGCTGCTCGGGGGTGACGCCTCGTACCGCGCCGCGCGCCTCGGCGCAGAAGACGTGGAGAAGGTGCTCGGCGACGCGACGCTCCCCGCCGACCGTCGCATCGGGGCCGCGCTCGCGCTGCGGGCCGCGGGGGTGCCGGGCGCCGAGGCGCGCATCCGCATCGCCGCCGATCTCAGCGCCGACGACGGCGTGCGGGTGGCGCTCGAGCAAATCGCCGAGGGCGAGGTCGAGGACGCGGCGCTCGAGGACGCCGCGAAGAGCCGCCACGCGCGGCGCTGACGACCCCTCAGAAGGTCATCTCGAACGACGCGCCGTTCGGCTGCGCGCGAAAGCCGTACTGCGGCGCGGGGTGATCGTCCTCGGGCTGCGCGCCGACGATCAAGAGCGGGAGCCCGGCGAGCACGAAGATGCCGCCGGTGGCCAGGCCCACACCGCCGCCCACCTGCTGGATCACGCCCGTGCGGCAGGCGTCGACCTGCGCGGTCGTGGGCAGGCTGTCTCGAGAGATGCCGTCACAGGCCCCCGAGCCCTCGTTGAAGAAATAGCCCCCGACACCCAGACCCGCCCCGCCGATGCTGGTGAAGATGAACCCGAGCGCGAAGAGGCCCGGGCTCTCCATCCCGCCGCCCTCTTCGGCCTGTGCGGCCCCGGGTGTGGCGAGGTGGATCGCCGCGACAGCGGCGACACAGAGAGCAGCTCGGAGGAAGCGGCTACGAGTTGGCGGCTGGTTCATGCCCTACCTGATGCGGCAACGAACGGGCGGTTCATAAGGGGGGGACTGCAAAAGCGTCGTACACATTCGTAAACAATCGGTTCAAACCCGCGCTGCGACCCGGGCGCACGCTGGAGGCCATGAAGCTCTCCCGAACGGTTCCCTGGTTGGTTCTTTCTCTGTCGCTCGCCGGCATCGGCTGTGCAGCCGACACGCGAAGCGGCGACGAGGAGGTCGACTCCGAGTCGGCCGCCATCGACGAAGCCGACGCCGCGGGGCGTGGTCACCCGATGAGACATCGGATGATGGGCCCCACCGCGATGTTCAAGGTTGCGCTGGACGATCTCGATCTCAGCTCGGAGCAGCGGTCGACCATCGAGGCGACGCTCGAAGGCCTGCGCCCCGCCCGACGCCCGGAGAAGGTCGAGCACGAGAAGCGCGCCGAGGCGCTGGCCGCGGCCGTACGCTCCGGCAAGGTCGATGTCGCCGCGCTCACCCCGAGCGACGCCGAGGGCGACGCCATGCACGAGGCGATGCACGCCAAGATGACGGCGGCGCTGACCACCCTCCACGACACGCTCACCGCCGACCAGCGCAAGACGCTCGTCGCCAAGCTGCGCGACGGACACGCCGGGCGTGATCGGGGCGAACGGCTGAAGGGTCCGCCGCCGGGCGGGCACCTCTCCATGCTGCTCCACGGTGTAGACATCTCCGGCGAACAGGAGACCGCGATCGAAAAAGCGCTCGCCCAGGCAAAAATCGACCTGGCCCCGCCCACGCCTCCGAACGACGGCAAGGGTCCCGGCGCGCTCCTCGATGCGTTCGCCGCCGACTCCTTCGACGCGTCCGCGCTACCGCCGCCCGTTCACAAACGCATCCCGTTCGTCGAGGCGCTCGCGGTAGCCGTCCCGCTCCTCGACCAAAGCCAGCGCGACGCCCTCGCCGACGCCATCCTCGACGGCCCGCCCAAGCGCTCCAAGTTCTGAGGTAGCTCAGTCGCAAGGGTCGCCCGGCACCCCCATGGAGGGGACGCGCGGGGCGCCGGCGGCGAGGCTGGCGAGGAAGCACGCGTACGCGTGCTTCGGTGGCTCTGTCTGGAAGACGACCTCGTGCCCGTCTTCGATGCCGTCCTCGGGGCTCTGCGTCACCACCGCGGTCGCAGCGCGCCCGTCGATGGCGGTCACGTTGTTCGCGGCAGGGAGCGCGATCGACCCGCGCCCCACGAGCGGCAGCAGCGTCGCCAGCGGATCGAGCGAAGACAGCTCGGGGCTCGTCGCGTCGAGGGCGGGCCCGGCCAGATCGAGACCGAACGAGAGGCTCGTCGCGTTCGCGATCGGCGGCATGATGTAGTGGTCCACGATCCCCTGCATCATCAGGACGTGCCGCGGATCGCCCACTATCGGCTCGCGCACGACGTAGCGGCCGTAAATGGGGTCGTCGGCGGGCTCGCCCGCCCATTGCAACATCGACAGGATGGGGTCGCCCTCGAGCAGCGGATAGCCGGCGGCGGTGAGGCCGAGCACGAGCTCGCCGAGCGGCTTCGTCGGGAGCGGCTTCTCTTTGTAGAGCATGTTCGCGTGAAAGCTCCCGCCCGCGCCGCTCAAGACGACGGCGCGTAGACGCGGCTCGAACACGAGCGCGAGCGGGGCGATCGACGCCCCCATCGAGTGCCCCATCACCGCCGTCGCATCGAAGCGCGCCTGGTTGCCCGCCGCGACCGCGCCCGGACAGTCGGATACGTCGATCGTCACGCCGTCGAGGATGGCCGGCATCAGCGCGAGCTCGAGCGCCGACTGCCTCACGTTGTCGCGCAGCGCGAGGGGGTTCTGAAAGTTGAACACCAAGAGCTGCTCGTCGCCCCCCGAGACGTTGCGCAGACCGCCGTGCGGACCGTCGACGCTCGCACCCGCAAAGCCCACCCGCGCGATCTCCAGGGCCGGGCCGGTGCCGGGCGCGATCGCCGGCCCCCCATTGGTCGCGCGCACGCCACGATCGACGAGCGGGCGGTCGCCGCCGCCGCCGGTGCGCGAGAACACGAGCAGCGGGTACCCCGCGGTGGGCATCGCGGTCTTGGGCACGGTGACGACGAACTTCGCGCGCTCGTGCCCCTGGAGCGTCGGCACGCCCTGCGCGTCGAGCACGAAGCCGCCACCTTGGCTCGCGTAGGGAGGCACGCCGGCCTGGTAGGTCGGCATGTCGATCGTCGTCTCGTAGACGCAGAACGTCGGAAACACATCGCTCTGCACGAACGCCGCGTTGGGGCTCGGGACCGCGGTCGCCTTGGCGGCGTCGACCAGGCGGCCCATCGTGCCCACCGGATCGCCGGTCGTGAACACGGTGAGACCGGCGATCGCGTCGGTCGCGATCCCGGCCTGCTCGGTGTGCGAAAAGACCCGGTGGAGCGCCGCGACCTCTTCGGACATACCGGCCGGCGTCTTGCCACTCGCCAGATCGGTGACCGCCAGGGCCACCCCCAGCTCGTCACCCCGGGCGTCGCGAA
>CALKVR010001023.1 GCA_938004815.1 uncultured Polyangiaceae bacterium
CCCTTGGACCGCCCGAGCGCGGCGTCGAGCTCGCGAGCCAGATCGTCGGGGCTCGTCACGGGGAGCGAGCACGCGTAGTCGCGGCAGACGTACGCGGCGGCCTTGCCGCCCTGGAGCGTCTTGCCGTCGAGGAGAGGGTGGGGGAGCGCGCGCGATGGTGCGGAGGGATCGAGCTTCGCGATGACCGCGCCGGGCAGGAAGCGCTTGCCGACGGTGCGCTCGAGGGCCACGAGCGCGGGGTCGCCGGCCTCGCCCACGAGGGCGATCTCGATCGGCGGTGTCACCGATCGCGAGACGACGTCGAGCGACGTGAGGAACGCGCGCGGCTGGCGAGCGATGCCGCGGCCGTGCGCGCGGACGGCGCTCTCGGCGGTGGTGCGGAGATCGTCGCGACCCGTGTGCGCCGCGAGCCGGATGAGCGCGCGCGCTGCGACGGCGTTCGCGCTCGCGGTCGCGCCGTCCTGTCCCTCGCGCATGCGGACGACGAGCGCCTCGCCCGACGCGGCAGTCGTGAAGAAGCCCTCGTCGGCGTCTCCCGCGAAATCGAGCATCATCCGCTCGGCCAGGCGGAGCGACGCCGAGAGGTGAGCCCGATCGCCGGTCGCCTCGAAGAGATCGATCAGCGCATCCGCGAGGAACGCGTAGTCCTCGAGGAAGCCGTCGATGTGGGCCCGCGGCGCCTTCGACCCGTCGTCGCGGAACGTGCGATAGAGGCCGCCGTCGGGGCGGGTGAGCTTGCCGAGCACGGCCGCCGCCGCGCGCGTCGCGCTCTCGACGTAGCGCGCTTCGCCGAGGGCGCGGCCGGCGAAGGCCATCGCCCCGATCATGAGGCCGTTCCACGACGCGAGGACCTTGTCGTCGAGGAGCGGAGCGACCCGCTTCTTGCGGGCCTCGTAGAGGACGCCTTTGGCGCGCGCGACGATCGCGCGCACGTCGGCCTCGGGCTTTCCGAGCTCGCGCGCGACCTCGGTGAGCGGGCGCGGCATCCAGAGCACGTTGTGGTGCTCCCAGTTGCCCTCCTCGGTCACGTCGAACACGGCCGCGAACACGGCGGCGTCGGTCTCACCGAGCAGGTCTTCGATCTGGCGCAGCGACCAGACGAAGAACTTGCCCTCGACGCCCTCGCTGTCGGCGTCGGTGGCGCTGAAATAGCCGCCGTGCGGCCCCTGCATCTCGCGGATGACGTAGTCGAGCGTCTCGGTCGCGACCCGGCGCCAGGCCTCGTCGCCGGTCAGCTGAAACGCCTCGACGTAGACGCGCGCGAGCTGCGCGTTGTCGTAGAGCATCTTCTCGAAGTGCGGCACGAGCCACTTCTCGTCGGTCGAGTACCGCGCGAAGCCGCCGCCGACGTGATCGGCCATGCCGCCCCGCGCCATGCGATCGAGGGTGACGGTGGCCATCCGGAGCGACGTCGCGTCGCCGGTCCGGGCGTGGTGGCGGAGCAGGAGCGATAGCGCGAACGGGGCGGGGAACTTGGGCGCCCCGCCGAAGCCGCCCCATTCTTCGTCGAAGGAGCGCGCGAGCTGCGCCACCGCCTTGTCCTCGGCCTCGGCTTCGATGCCGCGCGGGGTCTCCTTGGCCGCCTCGGACCGCACCGCGTTCGTGAGCTCTTCGGCCTGGAGCACGAGCTGCTCCCGGTCCTTCTTCCAGACCTCGGCGATCTTCTCGCAGAGCTGGAGGAAGCCGGGGCGGCCGTAGCGCGACGACTTGGGGAAGTAGGTGCCGGCGAAGAAGGGCTTCTGGTCGGGGGTCAAGAACACGCTCATGGGCCAGCCCCCGCTGCCGCTCATCGCCACCGTGGCCGTCATGTAGATCGCGTCGATGTCGGGCCGCTCTTCACGGTCGACCTTGATGCTGACGAAGTGCTCGTTGAGGTAGCGCGCGACCTCCCCGTCCTCGAAGCTCTCGTGCTCCATCACGTGGCACCAGTGGCAGGCCGCGTAGCCGATGCTGAGAAAGATCGGCTTGCCCTCGCGCGCCGCCTTGTCGAGCGCCTCTTTCCCCCAGGGGTACCAGTCGACGGGGTTCCGAGCGTGCTGGAGCAAGTAGGGGCTGGTCTCGTTCGCGAGGCGGTTCGCCATGGGCGACCGACGGTACTCCGTGGAGAAAACCTCCACCAGCACTCCTCGGTTCCTGCGCGAGCCGGCTGCTACTAAGAGAGGAGAAACGACATGGAAACCCTCTCCGGTTGGGGCCGCATCCCGGCCCCGGGCACGCAGCGTCTGTCGGAGGATCTCGAGCGCCTGACCGACGGCGCGGTGCTGTGCCGCGGGCTCGGGCGGTCGTACGGCGACAGCGCCCTGCCGCCCGTGAGCCACCCCGAGGTCGCGACCACGGTGCTGGCCGACCGCATCCTCGGCTTCGACGAGTCGTCGCTCATTTTGCGCGCCGAGGCCGGCGTCTCGATCGAGCAGCTCAACAAGCGCCTCCTGCCGCGCGGATACTTCGTGCCGGTCACGCCCGGCACGCAGTTCGTCACCATGGGGGGCGCGGTCGCGGCCGACGTCCACGGCAAGAGCCACCACGTCGATGGCTGCTTCGGCGAGCACGTCACGCGCCTGCGCATGCGCCTGGCCGACGGCCGCGTCGTCATCGCCGAGCCCGACGGCGAGAACCGAGATCTCTTCTGGGCCACCGTCGGCGGGATGGGCCTCACCGGGCACATCCTCGAGGTCGAGCTCCGGATGCAGAGCGTCCGCTCGCCGTGGATCTGGCAGGAGACCAAGCGCGTCGACGACATCGACGCGTACATCGACGCGCTGAAAGACGCGGCCGCGAAGTTCCCGATGACGATGGGGTGGATCGACTGCCTCTCGCGCGGCAAGAACATGGGCCGGGGCATCCTGATGGCCGGTGACTGGGCCGACCCCGAGCGCGCGCCGCGCCGCTACCCCAAGCCGCTCCCGCGCGTCACGATGCCGTTCGAGCTGCCGAGCTTCGTCCTCAACCGCGCCTCGATCAGCGCGTTCAACTTCGCCTACTACTGGAAGCACCTGCCCCGCGAGATGCGCGGCGTCACCCACTGGCAGACGTTTTTCTATCCGCTCGACATGATCCGCGAGTGGAACCGGATGTACGGGCCGCGCGGCTTCACGCAATACCAATGCGTGCTCCCCGACGAAGCGGGGCGCGGCGCCGCGCGGCGCGTGCTCGAGATCCTCACCCAGCGCGGCGGGGCGTCGTTCCTCTGCGTCATCAAGGACTGCGGGCCCGAGAACCGCGGCCTCCTCTCGTTCCCGATGAAGGGCGTCTCGATCGCCCTCGACATCGCGGTCCGTGACGACACCCAGGCCCTCGTCGATGCGCTGAACGAGAAGGTCATCGAAGAGGGCGGCCGTATCTACCTGGCCAAGGACTCGTTCACCCGGCCCGAGCACTTCCGCGAGATGGAGAAGCGGCGCCTGCCCGCGTTCGTCGAGGCGCGCCAGAAATGGGACCCAGGCCGCAAGATCCGCAGCGCCCAATCGGTTCGCTTGTTCGGCGACCCCGCCTGAGGGTAAGAGCGAGCCCGTGAAAGTCGCTTTCGTCGGTGCAACCAAGGGCATGGGGCGCGCGCTCGCGCGCCGGATGGCAGCTCGGGGTGACGTGCTCTTCTTGCTGGGTCGTGATGACGACGACCTGAAAAAGAGCGCGGCAGATCTGGGCGTGGATGGCACCGCGCCGGCCGGCACGGCCACGTGCGATCTGGGCCGACCCGAGACGTTCGCGCCGGCCCTCGCCGCGGCCGAGGCTGCGCTCGGGGGCATCGACGCGGTCGTGGTGACGGGCGGCCTCTTCGCCACCCAGGACGCGCTCGAGGCCGACGCCGCCCTCGCCGAGCGCGTCCTTCACGTGGACTTCACGGGGACGGTCCTCTTCTGTGAAGAGGCGCGGCGGCGAATGCTCGCCGCGGGCGGGGGCACGCTCTGCGTCTTTTCGTCGGTCGCGGGCGAGCGCGGGCGCAAGCCGGTCGTCCTCTACGGGGCGGCCAAGGCCGGGCTCAGCGCCTACCTCGAGGGGCTCGACCACAAGTACCGCGCCAGCGGGCTCCGCGTGGTCACGGTGAAGCCCGGCTTCGTGAAGACGGGCATGACGGCCGGCCTCAAGCCGCCGCCTTTTGCGGGTGAGCCCGAGGCGGTCGCCAAGCGGGTGCTCGACGCGATCGATCGGGGCACGCCGGTCGTCTACGCCCCGGCCGCCTGGGGCCCGATCATGGCGACCATTCGCGCCCTGCCTCGCTTCGTCATGCGTCGCATCGGCTTCTGAAGCGGTGGACGGGGCCGGGGCTTCCCGGCGAAGATGGCGCGCCTTTCGGCACCGGAGGTGCTCGATGCTCTCTTCCATTCGGCGTCGTCCTGCGCTGACCGCAGCGTTCGTTCTTGCCGCCCTCGCTTGCCCGGCTGGCGCCGCGGCGTCCGAGCCGGAATGGCTCCCC
>CALKVR010001024.1 GCA_938004815.1 uncultured Polyangiaceae bacterium
TGCCCACGACGTCGAGCGTCACGACCACCGGGGCAGGCGGCTGCTACGCGACGTTCGACGGCACCGACGACGTGCTCGTCTCGCCCGTCGGGGCCGAGGTCGGGCTCGCCGACAACTTCGCCCTCGGCGCCTTCATCAACCCTGCGCCGCTCCCCGCCGACGGGGTCGCCTTCGTCGCAGGGCGCCACAACGATGGCGGCTCCAACGGCTTCTACCTCGCCCTCGTGAACGACGCCGGCGTCTACAAGGCGCGCCTCATCGTCTTCACTGGCGGCGGCACGTGCACGGGGGATGCAACGGTTGCCGGTCCGGGCACCTGGCAGCACATCCTCGGCACCCTCGCCGGCGGCGACATCACGATCTTCGTCGACGGTCAGCCGGCCGGCACCGGAGCGTGCGGCAGCACGTCGAACGTCGAATCGAACAGCGTCTTTACGGTGGGGCGCTCCCAGACGGGCGTATTCCCGTACGGCGGTGACCTCGATGACGTCTCGTACTTCGGGCAGGCGTTCACGGCCGCGTTCGATCCAGCGGGCCTCGGGTGCTGCTCGAGCGCGGCGCTGCGCTACTCGTTCAACGCGGTCAACGTCGGGCGGCCGAGCATCGTCGCCGAAGACTGCAGCGTCAGCGTCCCGGCGCAGGTCGGCTCCGCCCCCGGGGCCGACGGCTCGGACCCCGTCTTCGTTTGCCCCTGAGAGCCATGCTCCCTTCGCTCCGGTCCGACCTCCTGCTCCTCCACGCGCCGGCGTTCTTCGACTTTCGGCACCGGCGCGACATCTACTTTCCGTTCCTCGGCACGAGCGGTGACGTCCCCATCACGCCGCTCTACGAGTACTTCCCCGTCGGCTTCAAGACGCTCCAACGGCACCTCGGCGAGCGCGGCCACGACGTACGCATCCTCAACCTCGCGTCGCTCTTCGTGCGCTACCCGCACGTCGACGCCGACAGCGTTCTCTCGGCGATCGACGCGCCGCTGGTCGGCATCGATCTGCATTGGATGATCCACGTGCAGGGCTCGCTCGAGGTCGCGCGCAGGCTCAAGGCGCTGCGCCCCGAGCTCAAGATCCTCTTCGGGGGCATCTCGGCGACGTACTACGCCGAGGAGCTCATTCGGTATCCGTTCATCGATATGGTGATGACCGGCTACGACACGCACGAGCCGATGGCCGAGCTCGTCCGCCGCACCAAGGCCGGCGCGCCGCTCGACGGTATCCCCAACCTGCTCCACAAGACCAAGGCCGGGGCCGTCATCAACCCGGGGCTCACGTACCTGCCCGACACGTTCGCGTGCGGCATCGATTGGTCGACGCAGCCGGTCGCGCCCAAGACCAAGGGCTTGCCCATCCGCGAGCTGCTCAGCACCCAGAACGCAGGCTGCGCCTACAACTGCCCGTGGTGCGGCGGCTCGCGTGAGGCGTTCCGGCGCATCTTCGGCAAGAAAAAGGCGATGGCCCGCAAGCCCGAGGCCGAGGTTCGCTACGAGCTCGAATCGGTCAAGAGCCTCGAGAACGCGTCGTCGTTCCACTTCTACTCGGTCGGCGCCTACAACGAGAGCAAGCAGGGGCTCACCTACTTCCTCGATCGGATCGCCGAGACGCCGCTCAAGAGCATCAGCTTCGAGCAGTTTCACCTCACGCCCGACGAGACGCTCAAGCACATGGTGCGCGCCAACCCGCGCGTGTCGATCACGCTCTCGCCCGAGAGCCACGACCCCCACATCGCCAAGCTCTCGGGGCGCGGCGTCTACACGAACGACGAGATGGAGGCGTGGATCGACCGCGCCCTCGACTACGGCATCCACGGCATCGACGTCTGGTATTTCGTCGGCATGCCCGAGCAGACCCGCGACAACGCGCTCGCGACCGTCGACTACTGCGAGCACTTGCTCTCCCGCTTCAAGGGCAAGAACGTCAACCCGATGATCTGCCCGATGGTGCCGTTCCTGGACCCGGCCTCGAACATCTTCGAAGACCCCGATGCGTACGGCTACCGGGTGTTCTTTCGCACGGCCGAGGAGCACCGTCGCGGCATGGAGCGCGCGTCGATCATCAACCGGATGAACTACGAGACACGCTGGCTGCCGCGGCAAGAGCTCGTCGAGACGGGCTACGTGTCGATTCGGCGGCTGATGGAGGCCAAGGCGAGCGCGGGGATGCTGCCCGGCTCGGCCGTTCGCCGGTACAACGAGCGCATCGATGACGCCCTCGCGTTCAACCGTGAGGTGTTCGCGGCCGACTCCCTGGCCGACCCGGCCGACCGGGCGCGCGCCCTCGACGCGCTCGGCGACGACATCCTCAAGCGCAACGACATGGTGCTCTTCCACGGCGTCGCCAATCAGGCGCTGCCGGTCAACCGGCAGGTCGGGGGTCGGTGGTTCGACGAGCTGGGCTGGGCGCCCGAGGTGCTCGACGCCGCCGTCTCCGGGCAGCGCTGAGCCGCAAGATCTGCGTCTCGGTGCAAACCGATGGCGGGCTTCGGTCGGTGCGGGCTTGCGCGATCGAGCGCCCGCGCACGGCGCTCCTCCCGCGTTTTCGGCGTCGAGAGCGAGGGGCGGCCTTGGCGCGAGAATTGATACGGCGGGCCCTATGCAACTGGAACTCACCGAAGAAGAAGCGCGGATGCTCGCTCTGCACCTCGAGCGACACATCAAGCGGGTCGATGACGAGCTCGTTCGCACCGACAGCCGGCAGATGCAGCGCGAGCTCGCCCACGACGAGCGGCGCCTTTTGGGCATTCTCGAGCGGCTCGAGGCCTCGATCGGCCAGCTCGCGCTGCCGATCGATACCGAGCCCACCTGGCCGCGCGCGCACACCGAGTGACCCGCGCGGCGCGCTAACGTTGCACGGCGAGGAGAGCGCCCGGCCCCACTTCGCCGAGCTCTCGCGTCGAACCGAGCCGGGCCGCGAACCCCTCCGGCGCGCGAACCAGCCAGACGACGTCGGCCTCGGCCGCGAGGCGCGCGGTGTCGACGCGCTCGGGCTCGCCGACCTTGAACCGGTGGCCATCGTAGAGGGCGCGCTTGTGCGCGAGCGGCTGCACGCCCCGTATGGCGTAGAGCGTCGGGACGATTGCTGATCGGTCGATCGCAGCGAGCGCGGGGGCGTGGAGCAGCGCGAGCTCGCGGAGGCGCGTCGACCGCGGCGCCTTCGCGTTCAGGAACGTGACGTTGGCGACGACTGCGCCCTCGGGCACCTCGAGGAGGACGCGGCGCGTCTCGGCGAGCTCGCGCGACAAGTCGAGCCAGGCGCGCGTCACGAGGCCCTGCCGCGCGACGAGCGCCCCGAGCGCGAGCGCGGCCACCGCCACCGCACGCCGCGGGGCGAGCTCGGCCCCCCTCGGCGCGAACAGGCAGAGGACCCACGCGCCGAGCGCGTACCGTCCGTTTGCCTCGTAGCTGCCGGCGAAGTCGGCCGGGGCGATGAACACTGCGAGCGCCGAGAGCGCTGCCGCGATCGCGAGCGGGCGGTCGACCTTG
>CALKVR010001025.1 GCA_938004815.1 uncultured Polyangiaceae bacterium
CGCCTGGGCTTCGGCCTCGATCGCGGCCGCGAGCGACATGCCGCTCTCGCTCTCGAGCATCTGCTTGGTGACCGTGTGCGCGAACGCAGGGCCCGCCGCGAGCTCGCGCGCCCAATTCATGGCCTCGGTCAGGCAGGCGTCGTCGTCGACGACCTTGTTGACGAGCCCCATGCGGTCGGCCTCGTCGGCGCTCACGATCTTGCCGAAGAAGAGCAGCTCGGCCGCGCGCCCTCGCCCCACGATGCGCGGCAAGAGGTAGCTCGCGCCCATGTCTGCCCCGGACAGACCGACCTTGGGAAAGATGAAGCCGAACCGCGCGCTCTTCGCGGCGATGCGAAGGTCGCAGGCGGTGGCGATGACGGCGCCGGCGCCCACGCAGACGCCGTTCACGGCCGCGATCACGGGGCGCCGCAGCTCGCAGATGCTCTGGATGAGCGCGCCGGTCACGCGGGTGAACTCGAGCAGGCCGCGCGCGTCGCGGGCGAAGAGCTCGGCGATGATCCCCTCGACGTCGCCGCCCGAGCAGAACCCACGGCCGCTGCCGGTGATGACGATCGCGCGCGCTTCGCGTGCGCTCTCGAGCGAGCGGAACGTCTCGCGCAGCTCGCCGTAGATCTCGAAGGTGAGGGCGTTCAAGCGTTCGGGGCGCCGCAGGGTGACGAGGGCGACTCCGCGTTCGATCGACAGGTCGAAGGACTTCGGCGAGAGCGTCATGGGCAGCAGCATGCTCAAGCTTTTGCCCGACGGAAAGAGGGGCTTTTGGTAGCCTCGCGTGCGTGGGTTACTACGTCACCGTCCTCACCCCGACGGAAGCCTGCGTGCCGGTCTCCGAGCTGACGAAGGCGATCGAGGACAAGGGCCTCGATGCGGTCATCAAGATCACCGACGGCCAGGGCGCCGATTGGTCGCACCTCGAGGTGAGCACGGAGGGTGACGGCGACGACGACGAGCGCGCCCTCCTCGACGTCTTTCGCGAGGTCGTCCGCCCCGGCTCGCGGGACGACCACATCCAGAGCCACCTCGACGCGATCGAGGACGGTAGGCCCCCGTCGGCGGTGCCCTGGCTCAAGGCGTACTTGCGACGCGTCCGGACCATCTACACCTTCGAGGTGCTCGATCTGCGAGACGACGCCGACGACTGGGAGACCCTGTGGGCGCTCCAGGGCGCCGTCCTCGAGATCGCCGGTGGGATCATCCAGACCGACGGCGAAGGCTACTCGAACGACGCCCACGATCACATCCTCTGGCAG
>CALKVR010001026.1 GCA_938004815.1 uncultured Polyangiaceae bacterium
GCACCTGGGCAAACAGCCATTTTCGGATGGTGGCGTCGCGGGGGGCGCGTGGCCGACGGCGGCGGGGCAGCCGCGGGGCACGCTGTATCGCACGACCGTGATCCTCTCCGGCGTGCATCCCAACGAGTGGATCGGCATCGAGTCGTGCTTCGCTCTCCTCGAGCAGCTGCTCGCGGTCGACCTCGGCGATCGCTCGGTGATCGCGATCCCGATCGTGAACCCGGACGGCGTCCGCCGCGTCGATCGCAACCTGCGCGCGGGGCGCCACCGCTTCGTTCGACACAACGCGCGCGGGGTCGACTTGAACCGCAACTTCGACGAGCGCTGGGGCAAGCTCGGGCTCGTTCAACGCCTGCTCGGCGGGATGTTCTATCCGGGCCCACGGCCGGCGAGCGAGCCCGAGGTGGAGGCGATCGCGCATCACCTGTCGCCCTGTCGGGTCGAGCGCTCGGTCTCCTTGCACAGCTTCGGCGGAGCGGTTCTCTACCCATCGGCGTCGACGACCAAGCGCGTCCACGACGAGCACGAGCACGCTGCCTGGGCCGAGCGCATCGCCACCGCGATCGATCCTCGCCGGCCCTACGTCGCGCAGAGCTGCGCGCGCTGGGCCAAGGGGATCACCGCCGGCGGCCTCGAGCTCGACTGGTTCCACTCTCGGCACGGCGCGCTCTCGCTGCTCGTCGAGTGCTCGCGCGGAGGGCGCGGGCTCCGGCCGTCGCGTCTGTTCGAGCCGTTCGCGTGGTTCAACCCGCCGCGCCTCGCGGCCGAAGCCTCGGCGATCGCCGGAGCTCTCGTGCCCTACGCGCGCGGCCTCACGTCGTAGCGATCTATCCGAGGCCGATGATCGCGCGCGCCAGGCGCTTCGCGTCGACCGGGCCGTCGGCCGCGAGGGACACCACCAGCGTGTCCGACTGGACGCGCGTGGCGTCGCTCACGGCGGTGAGGATGAGCTGCCCCGGGCGCTCGCCGGGCGCGACGATGAAGCGCATGCGTGGGGCGTCGCCCTGGTCGGGGATGACGGCGCCCTGCGCGTCGAGCTTCACGACCCCGAGGCCGACCTGCGTGCGGAGCAGCGAGGGCGCCGAGTCATGGCGGCGCGGCGTGGGCGCCTGCGGCGGCGGGCGGCTGCTGATGCGCCGCTGCGCGCGCGGCGTCGGGGGCGCGCTCGAAAGCGACTGCGGGGTCGGCACGGGCGGCGGGCTCGGGATGCGCAGCCCCGCGCGCATGCTGTCGGCCACGGCTTCGCGCGACGGCGGGAGCGTCGGCGGCACCGAGGCCGATGGCGGCGGGCCCGACGGCGAGGGGGGCGGCGAGGGGATCGTGCTGGGTGGCCGCCGCACGAGCGGAGGCGGGGCGCGGCGTACGCTGCTCGGTGGCGGGAGCGATGACGGCGTTGCGATCGCGTCGGCGCGGTCGGGCGGCGCGCGGAGCACCGTACGTTGCGCGCTCGGCGGCGGCGGCGGGACCGCGTTGCGCGACGGCGGCGGCGCGGTGGGCGGCCGGGGCAACGGCGTCGCAGGCACCGACTGTCCGGGGCGCGGCACGCTCCGTGGCGGAGGCAGTGTCTCGGGGCGCCTTTCGGAGAACGGGGCCTCAGGCCAAGCACGAGCCGTCATCGAAACCTCCTCGGCGCACGCGCCGCGAGCTCCCGTTGCAGGTATCGGGCCGAGGGGGATTCGCCGTGCGGTTCGACCTTTTGCGAGCTTTCCCATGCCTGGGCACACGACTCGTCGCGATCCGGTCACATGTCGCCTTCCTCGTAGGTGAGCCGACGATCCACCAGGGTCGTTTGCCTACATCACAGTTCTTCGATGGGGCTGCAGTACAGGGAGGCGAGCCGGGCTCGGGCGGCCGGTGTAAGAAGCAGGCATGGCGGCTTTCCCCTCCACCCCCGCGTCGGCGTTCGCCACGCGGCGTGCGGCTTTGATGTCGCGCTTCGTCGGGCCCGCGGTCTTCTGCGCCGGCCTCCCCGTCGCGCGCAACTACCCCGCGAACGTGTACCCGTTCCGGGCCGCGAGCCACTTCCTCTACTTCGCCGGGCGATCGATCGCCGGCGCCGCGCTCTTCGTCGCGGGTGGCCGCTCGACGCTGTTCGCCGAGCCGCCCGATCGCGACGACGCGCTCTGGCACGGCCCGCGCCCCGAGCTCGCTGCGCTCCGCGACGACCTCCTCGTCGATGACGTCCGCCCGATCGCGGAGCTCGGTACCGTCCTTCGCGAGCATCGAGACGTCGCGACGCTGCCGCCACAGGATCACGCGACGGCGGCCTGGGTCTCGTCGCTCCTCGGTCGCACGGTGGCGCCGGGCTCGGGCGCCGCGCTCGGGCACGACGCCGACGCGGCGCTCGCAGACGCCGTCATCGCGCTTCGCCTCACCCACGACGAGGCGGCGCGCGCCCAGCTGCGCGCGGCGGGCCGCGCGTCGTCCGCGGCGCACATCGCAGGGATGCGCGCGACGCGGGGCGCCGCCACCGAGACCGAGGTGTGCGCGGCGATGATCGCGGAGCTTCGGCGCGCGGGGATGGACGACGCCTACGGCCCGATCGTCAGCGTGCGCGGCGAGGTGCTGCACAACCACGCCCACGACGGACCGATCTCTCCCGGCGATCTGATCTTGTGCGACGTCGGCGGCGAGTCGCCCGAGGGGTGGGCCAGCGACATCACCCGCACCTGGCCGGTGAGCGGGGCGTTCTCGGCGACCCAGCGCGCCATCTACGAGATCGTCCTCGACGCGCAGCTCCGGTCGATCGATCGGGTCCGCCCCGGGGTTCGCTACCGCGAGGTTCACGAGACCTCGAAGCGCGCGATCGTCGAAGGGCTCGTCTCGCTCGGGGTGCTCAAGGGCTCCGTCGATGGGCTCCTCGAGCGCGGTGCGGCCGCGCTGTTCTTTCCGCACGGCGTCGGGCATCTCCTCGGCCTGGACGTCCACGACATGGAGGATCTCGGAGACCGCGCCGGGTACGCACCGGGACGCTCGCGGAGCGAGCGCTTCGGTGACCGGTACCTCCGCCTCGACCGTGATCTCGCTCCGGGCGTCGCCGTCACGATCGAGCCCGGCTTCTATCAGGTGCCGGGGATCCTCGCCGACGTGTCGCTCACGGGGCCGCTCGGCGCCGACCTCGATCGCGGCGCGCTCGAGCGGTTCGCCGACGTGCGAGGCATCCGCATCGAGGACGACGTCCTCTGCACCGACGCCGAGCCCGAGGTGCTCACGGCCGGCTGCCCGAAGGCGGCCCTCGACGTCGAGCGCACGGTTCGCGGATCTGCATGACCCAGACGGCGCTGCCGATCACGCAGGCGGGCGTGTCCGACCTCGCCGATTTCGCGTCGCACGTCGTCCGGCACCTCGGCGAATCCGGCGTCGCGGGCTCGCCGCATTTCTCTCCGGTGTGGGACGTCGATCACGGAGACGTCATGCGTGACACCGAGCGTCGCTGGCTCACCCCGACGCACCAGCCCGGTTGGGGGCGTAGCTGGCTCGTGTGGACGCACCGCTGGACGTCACCCACCGAGCCGCGCCCGCGCGTCATCGGTCACCTCGAGCTCCGTGGCGGGCTCGTCACGTCGGCGCTGCATCGAGCCGAGCTGTCGCTCGGTATCGAAGCCGCGTTTCGAGGCAAGGGCGCGGGGCGATCCCTGATCGCGACCGCGATCGAATGGGCGCGCGCCGGGCCCGAGCTCGCGTACGTCGACCTCCGCGTGTTCTCCGAGAACGTTACGGCACGTGCGCTCTACGAAAAGCTCGGCTTTCGGCAGGCGGGTGTGATCGAGGACGCGTTTCGCATGCGCGACGGCAGCAGCATCGACGACGTGCTGATGACGATGCGGATCGATCGCGATTCGACGTAGAGAACTTGGGTCGCGTCGCCGGCGTATGGCACAACGCCGCGCGAAATGAGCGACGTCGTCGATCAGCCCAAGACGTTCTCGGAGCGCATCTGGGGGATCGATTGGCGCGCCGAGCTTCCGTGGAGCCACGGCGGCATCGTGGCGGAAGTCGCCACCTTCGAAGAAGGGCTCGCCTTCGTCGAGGCGCACTACCCCGCGATCTTCGGCCCGCTGATCGGCGAGGCGCGCTTCGTTCGCGACGCGATGACGCCGGCGAAGCGCCGCTTCGGCGCGGAGATGGATGTTGTAGCGTTTCGAGACGGAGCCGCGACCATTGGTCTCTGGATGGCGCATCCGACCGATTGGAGCACGTACTATCTTCGCAGCGGCGGGCTCCTGGAGGCTTATCGCGACCGCCGCATCATCGGCGAGTTCATGCAGCACGTGTCGGGTGTCCTGCGCCGCGCCGGCGTCGACCGATTCGACGCCGAATGCTCGCCGTCGAACTTGGCGTCGATGCGGCTCATGACGCGGCTGGGGTGGGTCGTCACGTCGACGACGAATTCAGAACGGTGGGGGGCCGTCGTCCGCTGCTCGAAGTTCCTTCGAGAAGAGGCGGAGGCGGTGTTTCTGCGACAGTTCTGCGCGCTGAGCAATGGTCGCTCGGAGCGCATTTTGCCGGAAGGCCCCCAACCATAGGACGAGTCATGAAAAAGTTCGCCACGCTGAGCTTTTGATTCCCGATCGGCATGCCCCACCGGCATGCCGATTCGCTTTTGTCCGTCGGGGGGTGGCGGATTCTTTCCATCTCGGATTGGTGACCCATGATCGGTGATGCTCTGAGGCTCGAGATCGAGCGCTACGCCGCGAGGATGCCCCTCGATAACCCTCTCTATACCCGCGCCGCTGCCGGCACGCTCCAGGCCGAGCACCTCGTCGCCTACCTCAAGAGCGTGCACCTGCTCGTGCAGCACACCCCCATCCACCTGCATCGGGCCGAGGCGAGGGCGAACGCCCTGGCCGATCGGCCCCTCGCCCGTCACTACCGCGCAAAGCGCGGCGAGGAGCAGGGGCACGACGCCTGGGCCGAGCGCGATCTGGGCCGGGTGTCGGCCCAGGTGGTCCGCCCGATCGCGACGGCGGCGCACCCCGCGATGCTCGCGATGATCGCGTTCATCGAACGGGTGATCGACGAGGACCCGGCCCTCTACCTCTCCTACATCCTCTTTGCCGAGTACTTGATCGTGCTCCTGGGCCCGCAATGGTTGGAGCTCCTGGAGTCTCGTTGTGGTATCCCCAGGGCCTCGATGACGGTCATCGGCAACCACGCCGAGCTCGATCGCGAGCACGTGAGCGAGGCGTTCGAGGTCATCGACGCCCTCGTCGGTGATCCGCGCAAGCTCCCCGCGATGCGTCGCGTGCTCCGCGAATCGATCGCTGGTTTCGAGACGTTTTGCCGGGGGGTGATCGAGGACGCCGATGTCGACCTCCACCTCTCCGCTTCCGCTCCCGCTGCCTGACGGCTGGTCTCCGCTCGAGGTCGTCAGCGACACCGTGGTCGCCGCCGGGCTCACCCTGCGGCGCGCGGGGCTCGCGAGCCGCGGCCCCGACGGCACCGAGATCACGGGGTCGGCGGCCGAGCGCTTCGACGATCCGGCCGCTCGAGCGGGCTTCGAGCTGATGGAGCGGATCGCGACAGTCGGAGCGCTCGGCCGCGACACGTCGTCTTGGTCCGCCACGACGGTCGCGGGCGACGCCGCCGGCGACATCGCATCCGCCGAGCTCTTTCCGGCGGGGCAGGCCGCCGCGCCCTGGCGCTTCGCGCGGTCGAACGGCGCCGAGCTCGCCGAGCGCGACCGTATCCTGCGCTCCTGGTACGGCGACATCTCGCCCGTGCGCGCCGATGCGCCCGCGGGGGTTCGCGGCGCCGAGGGCTACGTGTGGCGCGCCGCCGTCTTCCCCGATACGGGCGATCTCTGGAGCGCGGACCTCGCCGTCGCCGCGGTGATCGGCTTTCCCACTGCGACGGGCTCGCCGCTCGCGCTCGGCTATGGCGCCAACCCCGACGCGGGGGCGGCTCTCGACCGCGCGGGGCGCGAGGCGCTCCAGTCGCTCGCCTTCTTGTGGGGTGAGCCCATTCCCGACCAGCCACCCGCCGCGCTCCCGTCGGCCGGCGGTCACCTCGAGCATTGGCTCTATCCGCGCCACCACGAATGGCTCCTCGGCTGGCTCGACGGAGCGCACGCGCGGTTTCGTGGGCGTCGCACCAGGCGTGACGGCTCCGCCGCCACCCGCTACGTCGATCTGACGCCCGCCTGGTTCGGACCGGGCCTCCGTGTCGCCAAGGCGGTCTGCCCGCGCGCAGAGCCGCTGGCGTTCGGCCTCGCGCCCTTTGCCGAGCACCTGCCGCCCGACCTTCGGATCCACCCGATCGTCTGACGCGAACGACGGATCGCCGCGCGCGTTTGGGCGTATGCTGGCGCGACGTGTCGGCGAAGATCGCCATCCCGCGGCTCACGATCGAGGGCGAGCTCGGTCACGGGGCCAATTCCATCGTCTACCGCGCGACACTCGCCGGGCAGGCGTGCGCCCTCAAGGTCCCGCGCCACCGGGGCGCGTGGACGCGCTGGGTCTACCGCGAGGCCGTGGCGCTCGCGCGCGTTCACGACGCCGCTCTGCCGGCGGTGCTCGAGGTGGGCGAGGCCGACGGTCTGCCGTTCCTCGCGATGGAGCTGGTCGAGGGCGTCACCCTGGCCGAGCGGCTTCGCCGCGGTCCGCTGGCGGCGAGCGACGCGCTCGACCTCGCGGCCACGATCCTGCGCGCGCTCGACAAGGTGCACGACGCGGGGCTCGTACACCGCGACGTCAAGCCCAAGAACCTGATCGTGGGCGACGGCGGCCGCGTTCGGCTCGTCGACTTCGGGTTCGCCACCCCGATCGAGCGCGGCGTCGAGGGCTCGCTCGATCTCGCGGGGACACCTGCCTACGCCGCGCCCGAGCAGCTGCGCGCCCCGGCTCGCATCGACGGTCGGGCCGATCTCTACGCGCTCGGCGTCGTGCTCTACGAGTGCCTCGCCGGGCGGCTCCCCGATCGCGCCGAGCGGCTGGAGCTCGGCTCGAGCGACCTCGGTGAAGACATGATCGTGGTGCTCGGCGGTCTCCTCGCCGGCCCGCCCGAGGACCGTTATCCGTCGGCGCGCGCCGTCCTCGCCGACATCGATCGCGTGCGGGCTCGCCGCGCCCCCCTGGGC
>CALKVR010001027.1 GCA_938004815.1 uncultured Polyangiaceae bacterium
CCTGTGGTCGGGCCGAACCTCGAGCCGGAGCCGACAATCGAGGAGCTTCCGGAGGCAACGCTCGCCGAGCAGCGGCAGTCGCTGCTCGCCCGGATGCGTGCGGCGGGGATGGCGACCGAGGAACAGACGCGGGCCCTCCTCGCGATCATCGAGACGTCCAAGATGACGGGCCAGGGCAATCCCAAGTCGACGACTCATCCGCTCACGCGGCAGGAGTGCGTCGAGCGGCGGCGCGCGGCCGGCGTGCGTGACCAGCGCGAGCCGAGGTGCGGCTCGCCGTACATGGTGCCGGTCTACGACGCGTCCGCGAAAAAAGAGTCTGCGCCCCTCTGCATCGATCGCTACGAGTTTCCCGGCCTGCCCTGCGAGTACCCACTGACGTGGGTAACGACCGCGCAAGCGCAGAAGCTCTGCAAGGTCCTGGGGAAACGCCTGTGCGACGCGCACGAGTGGGAGGGGGCGTGCGCCGCGGATCTGAGGCCGCCGAAAGAGGAGTACCGCCTCCTCGCACCGCGCCTGTCGAGCTCGAGCGCCCACAACTTCGAGCGCAAGATCGTGTGGGCTTACGGCCCGGAGAAGGACCACTCGAAGTGCGGCACGATGAGCGCGAAGTCGCCCGGCTGCAACTCGTCGCAGTGGAAGGAGTGCGGCTCCAACACCTACCCCGCCGGCGCGTTCCCCGAGTGCAAGAGCCCGTTCGGCGTCTACGACCAGCACGGCAACGCCGCCGAGCACATGCTCCTTCCGCTGAAAGAAGACGAGCTCGGCGTGCGCGGTGGCGAGGGCGTCCCGGAGATGAAGGGCAGCTGGTTCATGTTCACCATCAAGGAGGCGCACCTCGACGACTGCCGCTGGCGCGCGCCCTCGTGGCACGACAACGAGGGCATGAACCACGCGAACTACCACCTGGGTTTTCGCTGCTGCAAAGACATCGCGCCCTAGGGCGCGGCCGACGGCGGCTCACAGGGGCTCGCCGGCCGACCGCGCCGCGTCCGCGAGCGCCTCGTGGATGGCGACGGCCAACGCTCGCTTTCGCGCGGGGGCGTAGATGCTCCCCTCCTTGTCGGCGCTACCGGTCCCTTCGAAGCGGCGGCCGTCGCGCTCGATCTGCAGGCGAACGGTGAGGCGCTGCCGCTCGAACGTCACGCCCGCGGGCGCGAGCATGAGGTACGGAAAGACGGCCATGCCGTCGCGGGCCATCGCCGACGCGGCGTAGTCCTCGAACACCCCGAGCTCGATCTCGGCGCGCACCACCGGAGTCTCGCCCCCCGTCGCGTTCTTGCGGGCCGCGTCGGCAAGGATCTTCTCGGTCTGAGCACGCACCGCCACGCGCGTTTCGGAGTCGACGTCCCCCTCGGCCGAGGTGACGTTCACTGCCGCGACCGTCACTCGCGCGGGCGGCGCCGCGTCTCCGGCCAGTGACGGGGGAATCGACGGCGTCGGGGTTCGGAACGCGCAGCCTGAGCCCGCGATCGCCAAGACGATGGTCAACGTCGCTGCGCGCATGCACCGAGCATCGGCCCGCCCGGCCGCGCACGCCACTTACAAGCCGGAAAGCGGCGGGGTCAGTTGCAGAATCCCGGCACGAACAGACTGCACTCGAACGGGCAAGCCTGACAGGTCAGGCAGAACACGAGCTCGGTGAAGATCACCGCCCCCGTCTCGTTGTTGGCGGCGCAACTCGCGCAGCAGTTGGGGTCGTTCGCGCACGAAAACACGCAGTCGTTGTACTCGGACACGCGCTGGTCGACGTGCACGCGTTCAAGATGTCGGTGCAAAATCCCTGCTGCGCATCGACGAGGCAATTTTCGCACTGGCGGTCGAACTCACCGAACACGCAGACCGGCTCGAAGCCGGAGGCCGTCGACACCGCAGTGCCGGTGGCTTGGGTGCCGGTCACTTGGGTGCCGGTGTTCGCGCTCGAATTGTTCGAGGATCCCTTGGTCGAGGTCGACTTCGACGTCGACGTCGACGCCGAGCCGCCAGCTCCGTCGTCGTCCTCGACGAACACGACGCTGCCTCCGCAGGCAGCGACCAGGCCGAACGACGAGACAAAGACGAGGATGGTTTGGCTACCCATGGCTCACTTGCAGAACCCCGGCGTGGCGCCCGCACAATCGTCGGCGCATGCCTGACACACGATGCAGTAGAGAAAGTTCGAGTAGATCTGGGCGCCGTCGGGGAAGAAGTTGACGCAGTTGGAGCAGCAGTTCGGGTCGTTGAAGCACTGCCCCACGCAGTCGGCGTACGAGAAGCACTCATCGCTGACGCCGCAGGCGTCGGCTTCCGTACTGCAAGCGTTGACCGACGCCTGATCGGCACAGTCGAAGCACTCCTCCGCGATGTCGCCCCAGACGCAAAACGGCTGGTCGGGGCCGGTCGTGGTGGCCGTCACGGTCGTGACGCTGGTGCTGGTGGCCTGGGTCGCGGTGACGTTCGACTTGCTGGACCCCGAAACGGTGCTCTTGGCGGTCGAAGAGCTACTGGACGACCCGCCCGCCCCGTCGTCCTCGACGAAGACGACGCTGCCCCCGCACGCACCGAACGCCGCCGT
>CALKVR010001028.1 GCA_938004815.1 uncultured Polyangiaceae bacterium
GCCTTACGGTCCTCGCCCGTGCAGATGGCGGCTGCGACGAAGTCTCACGATCACCAGCGCCAGTATGAGAGTTACCCCTAACTACTTCTTGGCGTCGCGGCGAGACTCGAGATCTTCCCAGCGCGCCATGAGCCGCACGACCTCGGCCTGCGCGGCGTCGAGGTCGGCCCGGACCTGCCCCGCTTCGGAGGCGCGCTCGGCGTAAAATGACGGATCCGCCAGGGTCGCCTCGATCTTGGCGGCCGTGTCCTCGGCCGCCGAGATCGCCTCCATGATCGTGTCGAGCTCTTTGCGCTCGGCGAACGTCAGCGCCTTCTTCGTCGACGAGGCCGCAGGCGCGGATTTTTGCGGCGGCGCCGCTGCCGCCTTTTGTGGCGCGGCCGCCGCCTTGTCGCGCTCGTTCTTCTCTTTCAGCGCGCGGTACATCGAGTAGTTGCCGGGGTAACGCGTGACCCGGCCCACGGTCGCGTCGCCGGCCGCGGCCGCGCCCTCGAACGCGAGGATCGAGGTCGCGGTGCGGTCCAGGAACCAGCGATCGTGAGAGACGATGATGGCGGCGCCGGGCCACGACTCGAGCAGCTCTTCGAGCGCGCCCAGCGTCTGGGTGTCGAGATCGTTCGTGGGCTCGTCGAGCAGCAAGAGGTTGGCGCCGCTCTTGAGGACCTTGGCGAGCGCGACGCGCGCGCGCTCGCCCCCCGAAAGCGAGCCCACCTTTTGACGCTGCTTGTGGGAATCGAAGAGAAAGTGCTCGAGGTACGAGCGCATGTCGAGCGTCTGCTCGCCGATCACGACGACGCCGGCGCCGGTCCGGTGCGCGCCCTCGCGCTCCGCCACGGTCTCGACGATGGTCCAGTCGTCGACGAGCGCCTCACGCGCCTGGTCGAAGAGCGCGAGGCGCGTCTGCGCGCCCCGCACGACCTCACCCTTGGTCGGCTGAAGCTCGCCGGTGATGACGCGAAGTAGCGACGTCTTGCCTGCACCGTTCGGCCCGACGACACCGACCCGGTCGCCCGCCGCGAGGTAGAGCGTCAAGTCGCGCACGAGTGGGCGGCCCGCGATATCGACGGACACGTTCGACAGATCGAGGATGGTGCGCCCGGTTCGGGGCGCCGACACCGACAAGCCCTCGAAATCGACGGCGGGGCCGACCTTGACGGGCTCGTCGGCCATCAACGTCTCGGCGCGCTTGATGCGGGCCTTTTGTTTGGTGGACCGCGCCTTGGCGCCGCGCATCAGCCACGCCTTCTCGCGGCGCAAAATGTTCAGCCGATTCTGCTCGGCGCGCTCCTCGTGCGCGAGGCGCTCCGCTTTCTGCTCGACGAAGTCGGCGTAGCCCCCCTTGTACTCGGCGAGGCTGCCGCGATCGAGCTCGACGATGCGATCACAGAGCGCGTCGAGGACGTACCGGTCGTGCGTCACCATCAACACCGCGCCGGGAAAGTCCTGCGTCAGGTGGTCCTCGAGCCAGCCGATCGTGTCGGCGTCGAGATGGTTGGTAGGCTCGTCGAGGATCGCGAGGGCCGGCCGCGCGAGCAAAAGGCGCGCGAGCGCCACGCGGCGGCGCTCGCCGCCCGACATCGTGCCCACGCGCTGCTCCGGATCCTGGATGCCGAGGCGACCCAGGATGTCGAGAACGAGGTGCGCGCGCGACCAGCCGCCCAGCCGCTCGATCTCCTCGGCCAGCGCCGTCTGCGCTTCGACGAGCTCGGTCGACGCTTCGCCGGCCTCGATCCTCCGGGTGATCTCGGCGTGGCGTTCGGTGGCCGCGGACCAGGCCGAGAGGCCCCCGAGGGCGATCGCGTGCGCGGTCTGTTCGGGGTCGAGCTCGGGCTCCTGAGCCAGGTACTCGAAGGTCGCGTCTCGCCTCCTGTCGATGACGCCGGTGTCAGGAACATCCACACCGGCCAGGATGCGGAGCAGGGTCGACTTGCCGACGCCGTTGACGCCGAGCAGCCCGACGCGCTCGCCCCGCGCGATCGTCAGCGAGACGTCGGAGAACAGGGTGAGCGAGCCGCGCGCCTTGGAGATGCCGCGGGCGGAGAGGACGGGCACGCCTGCCCCTTACCTCACGCCACCGCAGCCGGCGAGAGATCCGAGAGGCCGAGGAGCACGTAGCCCTCGGAGCCGGCCGCGACGCGGGCGACCCCCTCGAACCCGTGTTCTTCGGCGAGGAGCGCGGCGTACAGCCAGGTGGTCGCTTCGTCGGTCGCGAAGCCTGGGGTCGATATTTCCCACATCGACCGGTCGCCGAGCGCGTCGAGGAGCCTTGCACAACGCGCGCGCGCGGCCGGTTCGAGAGAGGGGTTGTGGGCCCCCCACACCCAGGCGCGCTCGCGCGACGCGAACGACCCGATCACGACCTGCCTGCCGACGGCCACCGGTACGCCCGCGCGCCCGACCTCCACGCTGCCCTCGACCATGTCGGCCCCGATCGACGCGCCCCGACCGATGCCGTAGCGCTCGGCGAGGTCGTCGTTCTTCGCTCGCAGCCGCGCGACGAGATCGGCGCGCCTCGCGTCGAGCGCGGGGCTCGGCGCCCGCACGAGCCCGGGCAAGAAGGCGAGGTTGCCTTCGTGCGTCATGACGAACGTGCCCCCGACCACCCGATCGGCGTCGACCCCCTCGGCCATGGCGAGCGCGACCACCGCGCTCGCCAGCGCGGGCAGGCAGGCGCGCGCGTCGTCGCTGCCGAACGCCCGGTCGAGCGCCTCGTCGTCGCCGACGATCTCCTCGACGAGCACGTCGTCGACGACGAGCTCGCCGGCGGCGTTGGGTGAGAGCGACACCAAGAGGCGCCCCCAAGCGCCCCAGGCGAACGCGGCGCGGAACATCCCCAGGAGCTCGTCCAGGATGGCTCGGGCCTCTTCGCTCGCGGCGTGCGGCGCTCCGCCCGTGGTCACGTCGCGACCCCGCTCCCCATGCGCTCGTACTCGCCCGGCTCGCAGAGCATCCCCGACCAAGCGCGCGTCGACGCGCCGCCCTGAATCACGATGGCGACGGCGCGACCCGTGGCCTCGTACTCGGCCCACACCCCGCGGTCGCCCAGCTGCGGCGCGCCCTTGCCCGCGCGCTCGAGCGTCACGGGGATGCGGGCGCGGCGGCGCATCGGCGCGCCGTCGATCTCCAGCGTGCTCGGAAGCTCGGCTCCTCCGAGAGACACGCCCTGGACGGTCACCGGGGTGAGCCACGCGATCTGCCGGCGAGGCGCGGCGAAGGCAGCAACGGCCTCGGCCTTGCTGCCCTCGGGCGCGACGAACACCGCGCCCACGATGTCGGCCCCGTCGCGCGCGACGACGACCGCCTCGAGCCAGCGCTCCTCGCGAGCCGCAGGGGTATCGACGGCGACGACGTCACCCAGCGTGATCGGGAGCGTCTCGAGCCCCTTTGGCGGCGACGGGCCCGCCGGCGGAGGGGGGGCCGGCGGGACATCGTCTCTCGCAACGGTGCTGCGGCGCGCGATGAACGCGCCCGCTGCGCCCGCAGCGACGGCGACGGCAGTCGCGAGCAGCAAGAAGCTCACGGGGCGAACGCCTCCATGATGGCGCGCCCTCGGGCCGCGGCGGTGGTGACCGGCTCGCCCGGCGCGGGGACGAGGGCGCTCACGACGGCGACGGCGTCGACGGCGCCTCGAAGCTCGGCGGCCGTCGCCGCGTCGATACCCCCGATGGCGACGACCGGTACGTCACGGCGGGCCTTGATCAGCTGGGCGATCGATCTCGCCCGCGCGACGCCGAGGACGGGGTCGGGGTTCTCTTTCGTTTGGGTGCCGCGCACCGGCCCGATCGCGACGTAGTCGACGGGCTCGCTCGCGGCGCGCTCGGCCTGCGCCTCGTCGTGGGTCGAGAGACCGACCAAGAGGCCCACACCGGCGGCCGCTGCGAGCGCACGGACGTCGGCGGGCGCGAGATCGGTCTGGCCGACATGCACCCCGTCACATCGGGCGAGGATCGCGAGGTCGGGCCTGTCGTTGGCAAAGAGCGGTACACCTCGCTCGAGCGCGAGCGGGCGCAGCGCCAAGAGCACGCGCAGAACCCTCGCCGCGTCGTCGTGCTTCGCGCGCAACTGCAGGGTGGCCGCCCCGCCCTCGATCGCCGCGTGACAGAACGCCACCGGATCGAGGCCGCGGGCATCGAGCGTTGACAAATCGGCAATCGCGTAGAGGCCGCGCATGCGGTTTGGAGGGTAGAGCGCGGGCGCCATCTCAGCTACACCTTGCTTCGTGGGTTCGACCAAGCCCTTCGTGATCGCGCTCGCGGCGCTCGGCCTCGCGGCGGCCTCGCTCCCGGCGCTCGCCGACGATCCCAAGCCTGCCGCTCCCAAGCCTGACACGGCCGCGCCGGCCGCGCCGCCCGTCGCTGCGCCCGATCTCCCGGACGCCGCGCCGGTGCCCGCGCCCGCTCCCAAGCCCGTCGCTCGGCTCAAGCCGCCCAAGCCCGAGCTGCCCGTCGAGATTTCGATCGACGCCGTCTCGCCCGACCCACCGTGGAAGTTCCGCATCCACAACACCGGTGAGCGGCCGATCCGCGTCCCCGCCGACGTTCGTCTCCTCTCGCTCGAGATTTCGCACAAGACGACCAAGGGCGCGAAGCGGAGCTTCCGATGCAAGGCACCGTCGGGCATGCGCGCAGCCTCGTTCCCGCAGAAGCGCGAGCTCTACCTCGACCCGGGCCAGGTCTACGAAGAGGCGTTCGACCCTCGGCTCCTCTGCTTCGGTGCGGCGGCCGACGCCCTGGCCGGCGGAACCAAGGTCGAGCCCGTCTTCGGGTGGGCGGGCGGCGTCTGGGGCACCAAGGGCCCCTACGCGGCTCAAGGCGTCGATCGACCCGAGGAGCATCAAGCGCGCCGCAACGTGAAAGCAGCGAGCTTCGAGCTGCCGGGCACCGATCCGGCGCTCGTCAAGCCGACCACCCACTTCGCGATGCCGGCGATGGAGCGCGAGGGCGCCGAGGAACGCGCCGCAGCTCGAGATCTTCGTCCAGCGCTTCGAAGAGGCGAGCTCGCCTCGTGAGGTCGTCCTCAACATTCGCGCCTCCAACGAGGGGCGCCGCCAGCTCCAGACGCTCGTTCGCGGCCGCATGCTGTCGTTCCTCGTCGAGGAGCTCGGCCCCGACAACCGCGCCCGACGCGTCTTCGAGTGCTCGGGGCAGCACGCGCCACATGCCATCCCGATCGAGATGATGCGCGACCTCAGGCCCGGCCAGCAGATCCACGTGCCCATCCTGCTCGCCGAGGTGTGCCCGCGAAACGCGGTGTTCCTGCGCGCGGGGCTCCACCGCGTCACGCCCAAGCTGGATCCGAGCATCGACGGCGAGGGGCTGAAGGTCGACCCATGGGTGGCCGACGCGCTCGCGCGGCAGGCGGTCCTCGTCCGCCTCGCTTCCGCTCAAGAGGGCTATTACATCTACCCGCCGAAGGCGGGCGGCGTGAGCGCGAGCGCGGGTCCAGGCCTCGAGCGCGACGGGCCGGCGGTCGAGCCCCCGCCCGCCAAGCCGGCGAAGTAGCCGGAGACAGAAAACACGTCGGTGAGCGATACCATCGGCCCCGAGAGTCGTACTCGCGGCGGCATGCTCTACCCTCGGGGCCCTCAGGCTCACGCCACCGGTCCAGCGATACCGCCGATTGCGGGCGTCGTAGACGCGGGTGATGCCCGGTTCGGCGGCCCTCTACCCGATCCCCGCTTGGGGCCTCCCCGGCGAGATGCCTGCGCTTGAAGACGCCGCGAGTGTGCCCGGCGCCGGGCAACGCTCACGAGCGAGCCTGGCGATGGAGCGCCACGCCGAGGGCGACGCGGCAGCTTTCGCAGAGGTCTACGACGCGCTCGCAGGGCGGCTCCTGCGGTACCTCTCGAGGCTCGAGCGAAACGCCGCGACCGCCGAGGACCTCGTGCAGCAGACGTTCATCCGGATGCACCGGGCCCGGGCCAGCTTCAAGCGGGGCGCCGACGTCGAGCCGTGGGCCTTCGCCATCGCCCGGCGTCTCTTCCTCGACTCACGGCGCAGCGCGCGACGCCGGTTCGCCGAGTGGCTCCTGCCCGAGCCCGCACCCGAGGTCGACGCCGAGACGATCCTGATGGCCCGCGAGCTCGGCCAAGCGGCCCACGACCGCCTCGAGTCGCTGCCCCCGCTTCAGCGCGAGGCCTTTCTCCTCATGCGCGAGGACGGCATGTCGACCGCCGAGGCAGCGGCCACGCTCGGCGTCACCGTCGCGGCCATCAAGCTGCGCGCGCAGCGCGCGTACGACGCGCTCCGCGTCACCGTGCGAAGCGAGACGGGGAACGAGACGAAGGGGCCGGCATGACGACCTCGACCCGAGATCCCGAGAGCCCTGCCGTCTTGCGCGCACGGGTGCTCGCCGCCGTCGAGGCGGCGCCGAGCCCGACCCGCAGAGCGCTCGCGACGCGGACGGCGATCGCCGTGGTCGTCGTTTCGACCAGCCTGCTCGGGTTCGCGCTCACCGGCGCCGCCATGCGCGGTGGAGGCCACGGTTGGTGGGCGGGCGGCGCGGTGCTGATGCTCGCGGCGGCCTGCGTCACGGCGCTCAAGCTCGGCGCCGGCGGCCGTCTCCTCGGTTGGGGGGCGCTCGTCCCGCTCCTGGGGCTGCCGCTCACCGCCCTGTGGGTCGACGATCCGTTCGCCACCCTGCCCATCAAGACGCACGTCGCGTGCGTGATCATGACGCTCGTCGTCGGCGTGCTCGGCGGCGGCCTCCTCGCGTTCGCGAGGCGGGGCACCGAGCCCGTCGCAGCGGGCCGCGCGGGGCTCTCGCTCGGGCTCGTCGCCGGCGCGTGGGCGGCCGCGTCCGTCGCGCTGCGCTGCGGGCACCCCGAGATCGATCACACCCTCGGCTCGCACGTCGCGCCGGTGCTCGTCCTTTGTCTCCTGGGCGTCGTCGCCGGCAAGCGCGTTCTGGGCGCGGGCGCGAGCGCCACGAAGTAGGTCGCTCCGAAATCCGCACCCACGCGCGATACCGACAAGCGCGTGTGTCGTACCCGGGCCGACTCGAACAGGAGGACGAACATGAATGTTTCTCTGAAGGGCGCAGCCATCGCTGCGGGCGTTGCGGCTTTGCTCGGGACGATCGGTTGCGGAGACGAAGACGCCAAGGAGACCGGCAACGCCGAGCAAGCGCTAGTCAAGTGCGAGGGCATCAACGAGTGCAAGGGCCAGAGCGACTGCGCCGGCGCGGCCAACGACTGCGCAGGCCTCAACGAGTGCGCGGGTACGGGCTACCTCGAGGTCACCGAAGAAGAGTGCACCGAAAAGGGAGGCACCGTCATCGAGGGCGCGTGAGGTGAGCGCTGCGCGAAATCTCGGCTTCGGGATCGGCCTTCGCCCGAAGCACTTCGGCGAGGCGCTCGCCGGCGGCGTCGACGCAGAGTGCGTCGAGATCGTTGCCGAAAATTTCGCCGGTCGCGGGGGGCGGCCGCGTGCCGCGCTCGAGCGCGTGCGGCGCGACTGCCCCGTCCTCGTCCACGCGGTCGGGCTCGACGTCGCCGGCTTCGATCCGGTGGGCGTCGAGCACGTCACGCGCATCCGAGATCTCGCCGACGAGCTGGCGTCGCCGTGGGTCTCCGACCACTTGTGCTGGTCACGCCACGCCGGTCGCCACGGGCACGATCTCTGGCCGGTGCCTCGGAGCCTCGAGATGGTCGAGCACGTGTCCCGCCGTATCGATCGGATTCAGAGCTTGCTCGGGCGACCCATCGCGCTCGAGAACGTTTCGGCGTACGTCGACTTTCGTTCGAGCGAGCTCTCCGAGGCCGAGATGTGGTCCGAGATCTTCACCCGCACGGGGTGCTTCATGCTGCTCGACATCAACAACGCCCTCGTCACGGCGACCAACATCGGAACGCCCGCCGAGGCGCTGATCGATGCGCTGCCGGCGGACCGCGTCGTCCAGATTCATCTCGCCGGTCACGCGCCGCTCGGCGCGGGCG
>CALKVR010001029.1 GCA_938004815.1 uncultured Polyangiaceae bacterium
CAAGAGGCGAACTTCGCCGATGACACCGACGGGGACGGCGCGATCAACGCGCTCGATCCCGACAGCGACAACGACGGGCTCTTCGACGGCACCGAGCTCGGTCTCGACTGCAGCAACCCGGCGACCGATCCGGCTGCCGGCAACTGCATCCCCGACGCCGACAACGGCCAAACCACGACGTCGATGGTCAACCCCGACACCGACGGCGGCGGCGTCTCCGACGGCGACGAGGACACCAACAAGAACGGCGCAATCGATCCCGGCGAGCGCGACCCGAACGATCCGTCCGACGACATGCCCACCGCGTCCTCGGGCAGCAGCGGCGCCGGCGGCGGCGCCACCGGTGGCGGCGGCGCCGGCGGCGGCTTCGACGACGGCATCATCCCACAGGGCGGCGGCTGCGCCTGCGCGACCGCGGGCACGCCCGCGAGCGAGCTGGGCGGCCTCGGCCTCGCCGCGATGGCGATGGTCCTCGCCACGCGACGGCGCCGGCGCCGGTAGCGGCGCGGGCGCGGCGCGCGCGGGCACCCAGCCCGCGGCGAACGCTCGGTACGAAGGTGCGCACGTACGCACCTTCGTACCGACGCATTTCAGAGCGGCACGCCCAACATTCGCAGCGCGATGCCCCCGCCCAGCGACGCACCATTCGCGAGGAGCGAGACCGCCGCCGCGCGATGAACACCAATCGTCGGAAACACGAGCACGTAGATCACGAGCTCGACACCGATCGCCCAGGCCTCGGCCAAGACGTGCCGCACCTCGAAAGAGAGCCCGAGGCGCAAGAACACGAACCAGATAAGAGGATGACTCGCTAGGTTGGCGACCGCCACCGCCGCGATGCGGGTCGGCCGTCCGCGGTTCTTCAACAGGGGGGCGCCGACCGCCAGCTCGATCACCACCGTAACCGCGAACGCACGCAGCCAGAGCTCGGGCAGCGTCATGGGCAGGACCGCACTACTCCATGATCTCCTGCCAGAGCGACCCCGGCAGGGTGCGGGCGCAGCGGAAGCCGGTGGACTCGTCGCGGTACGTCCGCGCAAGCGACGACGTGCTCCGACAGTCGCGTTGCTGCCTGGCTCTGGATGCGTGCGTGTTCCAGTTGCCGCCCATGTCGACGAAGCGATTGGTACCTGACGTGAGCTCGGTCGACGTCCATTCGCTGACGTTGCCGGCCATGCCCAAGAGACCCGTCTTGGTCGCGGTCTGTGGAAACTCGGTCACGCCGCAGGTTCCCAACGCCTCACGCTCGACCCGGCGACCGTAGCGATCGAACCGCGCGTGGCGCCCGTAGCAGCCGCGCGGCTCCTCGGGCGGCGCGGCCGGCGAGCCCGTGTCGGGCTCGTCGAAGACCAGTCCACCACCGTCGCACCCGGCCGCGGCCCACTCGGGCGCCGTCGGCAGCCGCCGCCCCACCCACCGGCAATACGCGTCGGCCTGCGCGTGGTCCACGCAGTTGATAGGGTGGTCGTCACGGCCCTGCGACGCTCCGTTGCAATGACGCCCCTCGGCACTGGGTGTGCAAGCACCACCGTCGACGCAGGCGCGGTAGGCGGCGACCGTCACCTCGGTCTTGTCGAGATAGAACGGCGCGACGCTCTCGACGAGGACCATCTCGCCCGCGACCGACTCGGTGGCGGCGGCTCTCGCGGCCGCGGCCGCGCGGGCATCCCGAACGGCGACCACGCGCGCGCCCAAGAGGCCCGCCGCGCCGAGCAGGATGGTGAGCCCGAGCCCGATCATCAGGTTGCCGGCCGTCGTGGCGATGGTCATCGCGCGCACCGAAAGCCGAGGTCGCTCGACCGATCGGCGACGGCGGTGGCCCTGACGTAGGGCTCGCCCATACGATCCCCGTAGGCCGCGTCGACCCGGTAGAGCATGATGTGCCGTAGAGCCGGCACCGCAGACCACCGCCCGTCGATCGTTACCGGCGTCGACGTCCACTCCGCCCAGTATGCGCCTTTGCGCTCGCGCGCGCGGTGCACGTCTCGGAATGCTTCGCGGTGTCGAGGCGCGAGCGCGACCCACCACTCGTCGCGCGTCGGAAGCCGTTTGCCGACCCACCTGCAGTACGCCTCCGCGGCTGCGAAGTCGACGCAGTTGATCGGTTCTTCGGGCTGTTTCAGCCCGCCGCCCACGCAGTCCGTGCTCGAGCCTCGGACCGATTCCAGGGCGTCGTTCGAATCCGCGGCCGTCACGTGGAGCGGGCAGACACCGGCGCGCACGCAGGCTTGGTACGCCGCCACCGAGACCTCGAGCGCGTCGAGCTCGACAGGCCCGGCCGACGCCACGAAGTCGTGCACGCTGACCGACGCCGCGGGCACCGCGATCATCGCCGCGGATGCGACCGTCTTCGCCGCCGGCGCCGCGGGCGACGCCAGCGCGCCCACCACCAGCCAGACGCCCGCCGCCAAGCCTGCCAGGCACACCGCGAGGAGCAGCCTCCGAAGCACCTTCACGCGCTCGCTCCCACCACGCCCGATCATCCGGGCGGCTGTTGTGCTTGTAAAGGGCTCGTTGCATGCTCGGTCGATGCCGCGGTCGGTCGACCTGGCCTGCTTCTCCATCGCCCTCGCGGTCGCGTCGCACGCGCGCGCCGACATCGATCCGCCTCGCGGCTTGGAGTGGCTGCCTCGGGCGCGCGTGGCGATCGAGAACCTCGCGGAATTTTCTGACTGGGTTCTGGTCGCTTGGCCGTGCCACGAGCTGCCGCATCGATCACCGGCGCTCGACCCCTATTGCGTCGTGCGCGCTGCGGCCGATGGTCAGCCCGCCTTCGTCGACCCTGCCGGCGCGCTATACGCGCTCGCGACGCGCGACACCCAAGTCGTCTTCGATCCGAAGGGGAGCGCCGACGGCAAGGCGGCGTGGGTCATCATCAAGCCCGAGATCCGCGACGTCGAGTCGTTCTTCGGCTCGGATCGGCGCGTCGTGCGCTCGGCGTTCGTGCCCAATGGCCCTGGGGTGCGGTCGGTGCCCGATGGCCTCGGCCTCCAAGAAGGCCTCTTCTGGATCCGCATCGAGGCGATCGACGAAAAGGGCATCCGGGCGCGCTTCTCCAAGGTGACGTGGACGTGCAGGAGCGGCGATACGATCGAGCTCCCGTGGGACGCGTCCGAGCGCGAGCCGCCCCTGCCGGTCTGCCCGTCCGTCGGCCTGCCCCAATTACCCGCCGAGCTACCGGCGGCGCCGGCGCCCCCCGAACGCAACCGGCGATCGCTGTGGCTTGGCCTCGCGATCGCCGGCGTGAGCCTCCTCGCCGGAGGCATTCTTCTCAAGCGTGAAGCGAAGTCGGGCCGCTGATCAGTCCTTTTCCTTCGACAAGCGCGTCGCCGTCTCGGAGAGGTACTTGGACGCCGAGTCCTTCTTCGTCTTGAGCTTGGTAGCGAGCGTGGTGAGGTTCGCCTTCGCGCCGAGCGACTTGAGCGCGTAGAGCGAGCCCGACCGGGCCGACTGGTTCGCGTCGCTGTCGAGCACGAGCTCGTCGAGCGTCTTCACCAAGTCCTCTTTCTTGTAGAACGACTTGGCCTCCTTGTACCAATCCTTGCCCGACTTGTCGTAGTCCTTGAACTCGGTCTTCGCGCTGCCGAGCTCCATCAAGCTCGACGGCGGGCGCTTCTCGTCGCGCGGCGTCTTCTGCAAGACCTTGAGCGTCAGCTCGTACGCCTCCTGGTTCGGCTTCTTCGGGTACGAGTAGCCGGTCCAGAGCCGGATGAGCCCCTCGAAGCAGGCGTTGCGAACCTCGTCGTCGGTGTTCTTGGACTCGACGAGCTTCTTGAACACCTCGAGGGCGCGCGGGTCTTCGGGGGCAGACAGCGAGCGACACGCCGACGCCTTGACCTTCTTGGTCGGGTCCTTTTCGACGCGCTCGGCCAGCTTCTCGTACGACCCGGGGATGGGCTGGTTCACGCGCGAGCCGAGCACCTGCGCGGCGCGGTCACGCACGCGATCGTCGGCGTGGTCGAGGCTCGCGAAGACGTAGTCTTTGACGTTCGGTTTGTCCTTCGCGACGTAGCCGATCGACTCGACGCACGACGCCGACACCTGCGGCTCGGTCTCGGCCTGGCAGGCGACGAGGATCTGCTTGAGCTGCTCGTCCTTTTGTCCGATGCCGACGCCCGACGCGGCGCGGCGCACCGCCTCGTGCCGCACGGCCGGCGACTTGTGCCGGATGTACTTGAGCGCGATGTCGGCGCGCGCCTTGTAGTCGTCGAGATCGGCCGGATGCCCCAGGCCCTTCTGAAAATCCTTGTACGAATCGCACTGATAGTCGATGCCGTGCGTCTCGAGGCGGCAGTCCTGCAGCATGAGGAGGCCGGTCTCGAAGATGTCGGGCGTCATCTTCGACTTCTCGTCCTTGAGGAACGCCGCGAACTTCTTCTTGTCCGGGGCGGGGCCGTCGATCAGCGGCGGGGCGTTCCCGCCCGCGGCCGGCGTGCCGCTGGGCGCCGCCGTGGCCGAATTGGCGGCCGCGCTCGACTCGCCGTCGCCGCTCTTCTTCTTCTTCTTCTTCTTCTTGTCCTTGTCCTCGTCCTCGTCCTCTTCCGTCTCGTCCTTCTTGGCCTTGTCGGAGCCGCCCTTCAGCGCGTCACACCCGGTCTGGAAGGCCATCATCAGCGCGAAAACGGAGAGGAGCCGGTATGTCATGGGGCGGGAGACTTGCACCTTGCCCGCCCCGGCGGCAATGGCCGACTCGCATTCCGGCCTTGACCGGCCGCGAAAACCGCAAGACAAGGCCTATCCGCCCATGGCCGCGAGCTATTTCGACGTCGACGGCACGTTGGTCTCGACCAACCTCGTCCACCCGACCGTCTTCTACATGATGCGGCAGCCGACGCCGCTGCACTCGCTGGCCAAGCTCGGCCGCGCCGCCTTGCGCGCGCCCATGCTCGCGCTCGCCGAGATGCAGGACCGTCGCCTCTTCAACGAGCTCCTCTTCGCGTCCTACGACGGCATGAGCGAGGACCGCCTGCTCACCCTCGCCGGCGAGGCGTTCGACACCGTCATCAAGCCGAACATCTACCCGGGCGCTCGCGAGCTCGTCCGCACCTGCAAAGACAAGGGCCACGAGGTCGTGCTCGTCTCGGGCGCCCTCGACTTCTTGATGCACCTGCTCGCCGATCACCTGGGCGGCTGCGACGTCATCGCCAACAAGCTCGAGATGAAAGACCGCTTCGCCACCGGCAAGCTGCTCCGCCCGGTGGTCGCCGGCCCCGAGAAGGCCAAGCTCGTGCGCGATCACGCGCGGGAGAAGGGCCACGATCTCGACGCGTGCTTCGCTTACTCCGACAGCTACTCCGACGTGCCCATGCTCAGCATCGTCGGCAACCCCGCGGCCGTGAACCCCGACCGCAAGCTCCAGCTCCTCGCGAGCACCTACCACTGGCCCATCATCCGCCTCGACCGCGCGGCCTGAACAACCATGTCTCACCCTTGCGTCGTCACGATCGACAGCCGAAGCGCGCCCCGCACCCTCTTCTACGGCGACCAGCTCATGGACGTCGACCTGCCCACCGGCACGCGCGTCGTCTACCCCAAGCCGCCGCTCGCCGCGCTCAAGGACGTCGACGCTGCCATCCGGTACGCGATCAACCATCCGTACAACTCCGAGCCGCTCTACGCGCTGCTCAAGCCCGGGATGAAGGTGACGATCGCGGTCGACGACATCTCGCTGCCGCTCCCGCCGATGCGGCGCCCCGACATCCGCGAGCGCGTCACCACGATCGTGCTCGACCTCCTCGCCGATCACGGGGTCGACGACGTCGAGATCATCATCGCGACGAGCTTTCACCGCAGGATGAAAGAGCGCGAGATCCGACACATCCTCGGTGATCGCATCGTCGACCGTTTCTGGCCCAAGAAGCTCTACAACCACGACGCCGAGGCGCCCGACGGTCTCACCCACATCGGCGAGACGGATCACGGCGAGATCGTCGAGATCAACCGCCGCGCCGCCGACAGCGACCTCATCGTCTACGTGAACCTGAACTTCGTGCCCATGGACGGCGGGCACAAATCGGTAAGCGTCGGGCTCTGCGGGTACAAGAGCCTGATGGCGCATCACAACCCCAAGACGATGCGCAACTGCCACTCGTACATGGACCCGGCCGCGAGCGAGCTCAACACGAGCGTCGTGCGCATGGGCCGCGTCCTCAACGAGAAAAAGCGCGTCTTCACGATCGAGACGACGGTCAACAACCGCATGTTCGACCGCCCCCTCGACTTTCTCGCCAAGAACGAGGACGACCTCTCGCAAGCCGAGCGCGCCGCCCTCCGCGCCCTCAAGCTGACGCTCGACAAGACGCCGCAGAGCCTCCGCCAGGCCGTCTTCGAGCGCGTGCCCTCTCCCTACGGCGTCACCGGTGTCTTCGCCGGCGAGACCGAGGCGGTGCACGAGCACACGCTCAAGCGCGGCTACGATCAGTACCTCGTGCCGGTGGTGGGCCAGGCCGACATCCTCGTCTCGGGCGTGCCCTACATCAGCCCGTACAACGTCAACTCGTTCCTCAACCCGCTCCTCGTGCAGGTGATGGCGAACGGCTACCTCTTCAACCTCTACAAGGGGGCGCCGATGCTGAAAAAGGGCGGCACGATGATCGTGCTCCACCCGTGCACCGACAAATTCGACAACGAGCATCACGCGCCCTACATCGAGTTCGTCCACCGCCTCTTGCCCGAGACGCGCGACGCGATGGAGCTGCATCGCCGCTACGAGAAGAAGTTCGCGTCGAACCCGGCCTACATCGAGATGTACCGCAAGGGCCACGCGTACCACCCCGCCCACGCCTTCTTCATGTGGTACTGGGGCGAGGCGGGCCGGCAGCACGTGGGCCGCATGATCGTGGTCGGCGCCGACAACGAGTACATTCCCAAGCTCCTCGGCTGGGAGACGGCGCGCACGATGGACGAGGCGCTCCGCATGGCGCGCACCACCGCGCCGCCGCGCCCGGAGATCCTCGCGCTGCACGTCGCGCCGATGATGATGGTCGAGATGTTCGCCGAGAAGCCGCTCAAGTCGCTGCCCGGCACGAGCGAGCCGCCCCCGAGCTACCGGTAAGGTGTTCGAAGAGCTCTACGCTTCACCCTGGCAGCACCCCGGCATCGCCTTCATCGCGGCAGCGCTCTTCATCCTCGTGCGCGCGCGGGGCCAGAGCTTTCTCGGCGCCTGGGCGACGATCTTTCTCTTCGAGATCGTGGCCGACGCCATGGTCACGGGCGGGTTTGCCCCGGTGCCCAAGGGCTCGGAGCTCGAGAAGTGGTCGGGCATCGCGTTCGTCATCCTCGGCGACTTCCGCTACTTCGTTCTCGTCGAGGTTTTCATTCGTTCGCGTGCTGCTCCCCACGGTTTTGGCCCGCCCTGGGCGTGGCTCATCGCGGCGGTGCTGGCGTTCGTCGTGCCGGTGGCCTCGGTGATCCCGCAGAAGCTCTGGCCGGAGACGTTCGCGAACACCCGAATGATCTTCCTCCTGTACGAGCTCATGATGTTCACGCTCGTCTTCACCCTGCGGCTGGCCGTGCTCCCGCGAAGGCTCGACGCGCTCGACGGGCTTCGCCCGTGGCTCCTCCGCACGACCACCTTCGTCATCGTGCAGTACGGGCTCTGGGCCACCGCCGATATCGTCATTCTTTCAGGGGCCGAGTGGGGCTACCTCCTGCGCATCGTCCCCAACGCTCTCTATTACGGAGCCTTCGTTCCGTTCGTGTACCTCTCGGCGCCGGGCTCGGCTCGCGCCACTTGATCTCTCCCACACCCGGTCACAGGATGCCGGGACCCGATGCTGAAGCCCGGTGACCACGTCGATCGCTTCCGCATCGAGGAGCCCCTGGGTGAGGGCGGGATGGGCCGGGTCTACCGCGCTTACGACGAGCGCCTCGATCGCCGCGTCGCCATCAAGGTGCTCGTCCAGGCCGAAGACGACGAGGCGCGGGCCCGCCTGGTGCGTGAGGCCCGCGCCGCCGCGCAGCTCGAGCACCCCAACGTGGTCGCGGTCTACGACGTGGGCGAGGTGGGCGGCAGCCCGTACATCGCGATGGAGCTGGTCAAGGGCCGCTCGCTCCGCTCGATCGTGGGCGACCACCTGGTCTCGCCCACCGAGCGCATCCGCTACTTGACCGAGGTCGCTCAGGCGCTTGGCGCCGCCCACGACGCAGGTTTGATCCATCGTGATATCAAGCCCGAGAACGTGATCGTCCGGTCCGATGGTCGGGTCAAGGTGCTCGACTTCGGCATCGCCCGGCGCACCAAGCCGGCCGGCGATCCGAGCATGCCCACGCAAGCGTCGCTCGCCACCCTCACCGCCGACGGGACGAAGCTCGGCACGCCGATGTACATGGCGCCCGAGCAGATCCGCGGCGACAAGGTCGATCACCGCTGCGACCAGTTCGCGTGGGGTGTCACCGCGTACGAGGTCTTCGTGGGGCGGCCGCCCTGGTCGGCGCCCGATCCGATGGCGGTGATCGCAGCCATCATGGCCGACGACCCCGAGCCGCCGCCGTCGACGGCCATGATGCCGCTCGCGTTCGCGGCCGTCGTGCGGCGCGCCTTGCAAAAGCGTCCTGACGATCGCTTTCCCACCATGCAGCTGCTCGTCGCCGCGATCCAAGCGGCAGCCGCCCCCGCCGTATCCGCGACGCCGCTCTCGGGCGCGCCCCCTTCGTCGATGCCGGCTCCGTCGCACGCCCCCCGCGGCTCGTCACATCCCCCGTCGACGCCGCCCTCGTATGCGCCGTCGACCCCGCGGCCGGGGTTCTCGTTCACGCGCCGCTACAACACCCAAGAGCTCGCCGAGATCTTCGATCGCGCGCTCGGCGTTCAGCAGAAGAAGTACGCGTACGACGACGTGGTCCAGGCCGCCCACGAGATAGGCCTCGACGAACCGACGATCCAGCAAGCGATGGGGCAGCTCGTCGATCGCGGCACGGTCGAAGCCTCGCAGCACGATCGCGCGCGCGCGATGATGCAGGCCAAGCGCTATGCCGCGATCTGGGGTGTCATCGCC
>CALKVR010001030.1 GCA_938004815.1 uncultured Polyangiaceae bacterium
CGTCGAGGCCACGCCCCGCTTCGCCGATGACGAGCTCGAAGCGCTCGGCCACATTGGCGGTGCAAGCGGGCGAGACCGCGCCCTCGCCGGAGTAGAGATCGAAGCCGGCCTGGCTGATTCCGCCATAGGAGAGCTGCGCGCCGTCGGGCCCGGTGTAGGCGAACGACACCTGGTCGTTCATGAAGCCGATGAAGTCGACCAGCCCCTGCGGCGTGCTCGCGCCCGTGCCCGGCACCACGCGCTGGTTGAACGTGGCCTGGAAGAGGCCCAAGAGCTCCCATGAGCCTTGGAACGTGAGGCCCGTGTCGACGTCGTAGTCGGTGTTCGGGTTGGCGATGCCGTAGCTGATGTCGAGGTGCTCGGCCCCTGGCGCGAGCCCGTAGTCGATGACGGCGGCGAGGTCGGCGTACTCCTTCGGAAACACCGCGCCGAACGTCTCGGCCAAGAAGGGGACGGGCTTGAACGTGCCGATCACGCGTACGACCGCGGCGCCGCCGTCGGACCCGTCGCTCAAGACGGTGACGGATTCGGGCGCGACCATGTAGAGCGACGTCAGCATCAGCGACTCGACGAAGAGCGAGCCGCCGAGCGGGTGGCCGTCGTCTCCCACGCGGTCGACCGCGAGGACCTCGCCGCCATAGCGGCCGTACCCGTCCGAGAGATCGACGCCCTCGATCACCGCCGCCACGTGCTCGTTGATCAAGAGGAAGTCGCCGTCCTCGATCTTGAACTTGCCGTGGGCGGGCTGCGGGACGTCGCTCGCGAGGATGCGGCTCGCCCGCGCCTGCGCCGCGGCTCGAGCACCGAAGGGGTCGGAGTGACCGGCCGGATCGCCGGGCGCGAATACCAACGCGGCGGGATCGCACCCTGGTGGCGGCGGCGTCACCGTCTCGCCATCGTCTCCGCACGAGAGAGCGCCGAGCGCGATAGCGGCGGCCACGAGCCGAGAGGAGCGCATCATGCCCAAGGACCTCATTCGGCGAGGCTGACACGAGCGACGCGCGGAAGAATCAACACGCTTACGTGGACACGCAATCTTTGCCCAAGGGTCGAAGAGCCGTCACGCGGCAGACACGGTGCGGCCGCGAGATGGCGGGCCATGAACGGTCGTCGCCCCGCCGTGCTGCTCTTGGTCACCCTCGCCGGCTGCTTGCGCGAGCAAGTCGCAGACGAGGTGGTCGACCCGTACGCGGGCTACGACTTCGTCGCGTACGAGCCTGGCGACGCTCCCGCGCCCGATGTCCGTGCCGATCGGCTCTGCGACGAGAGCGCGGCGCCGGCCGCCGCCGCCGACAAGGTCTTCATTCATTGTCGCACCGAGGGCGCGCGGTTCGTCGCCGAGCCGGCGGAGCCGAAGCACCGGCTCGTCGTGATGACGTGGAACCTGGAGCGCGGCCAGCGCCTCGATGCGCAGATCGCTGCGTTCGACAACGGGGCGATCACCGTCCCCGACGTCTTGCTCGTGAGCGAGGCGGACCGCGGCTGCTGGCGCACGGGATACCGCAACGTCGCGCGGGAGCTCGCCGAGGCGCTGTCGTACGACTACGTGTTTGCGACCGAGTTCGTCGAGCTGCCGCGACCGACCGCGGACGGCACGATGAGCGAGCCGTGCGAGCACGGCAACGCCATCCTGTCGCGGTACCCCATCGGCAACGTGGAGGCCGTCCGGCATGCGCAGAACTTCTCGTGGTACGGCGATGCAGAGGAACCGCGCCTCGGCGGTCGGATCGCGCTCGTCGCCGACATCCAGGTCGGAGGCCGCTACCTGCACGTCGCGTCGATCCACTTCGAGTCGAGCCTGACCGCGGTCGAGATCATCGAGGCCCAAGCCGCCGAGACCGCCGACATCGTGGGAGCGCGCCCATTCGGCTCCATCGTGGGCGGCGACACGAACGCGCCGTTTTATTTCATCGACCTCTTGCATGACAAGGCGACGGATCCAGCGACCGTGCCGTTCTTCGAGCGCGGCTTCGTCGACACGCACGATGCGCTCCCCGTCGCAGAGCGGGGTACCCGCGACGGCCTGATCTTGGACCTGCTCCTGATGAAGCCCGCCTACCTGCGCGCGCAAGGGCCGCGGATCTGTATCGAGGAGCTTTGTGGTGCGCTCTCCGATCACTTGCCGGTGTGGGCGGCGTTCGAGCTCGATGACACGGTCGGCCCCGCCGACTGACGGCGGCGTCAGTGCGCGATCCAGCGACGCTCGACGAAGAAGAGGACGATCTCTACCGCGATGAGGGCGATGATCACTGCCTCGAGGAGCTGGCTGCGCTTGTGGTGGACGAGGTCGACCAGGAGCTCGAGGCTGCCGCGGATCTTGCTCAGCTTGTGGTCGAGCGCCCGGTAGCGCTCCTCGATGCCGAACGCGTCGCGCAGCCCGCGGTGCGCGCGATCGAGGATCTCGTCGTCCCAGGAGGCGAGGGGCGGGTCGAGCAAGCTCAGGGTGAGGACGGCGCGGTTCGAGAGCGCCAGGCCGCTGCCGATGAAGCGGACGAGCTCGCGCTTGGTGCCGCTGTAGGCGCCCTTGACCCGCAGCTCGTCGGCGTACCGCGCGAGGCGCTGCATGATCGCGTCGACCTCCGTCTCGATGTGCTCCATCGCCACCGCTTGGCCGACGACGAGGCCGACGATGCCCACCAGCGGGGTGGTGAGCTCGGGGACGCAGAGCGTGTCGAAGGACGCCGAGACGGGAGCGTCCTCGCGAACCTCGATGACGAAGTCCTCGGTCGTGGGCTTGCGATCCGATGCTTCGACCGATGAGCGCCATCGCGTCACGATCTCGCCCTCGCGCTCGGGCGGGATGCCGATGAGCACGACGGCGCCGAAGTCGTAGGCCACGACGAAGGCGCCGGTAGGGTCGGAGTCGGCGAGCACGACGTGCTTGCGGTCCTTGACGAGCTCTCGCATCCCAAGCCGCGTCGCGAGCTCCGCTATCGGGACGCTTGCCGACAGGGCGAACGCCGACACCTCGAGCCTGGCGGGAGAATCCTCGGGCATGAAGCGGTGACCCTACTCTCATGCGCGTGCGCGGCGAAAGCGCTTCGTAACGGTCGTGTGACGAACCGGAGACAACTCGCGCGCCCGATGCGCCGAGGCCTTGCGACCGAGCGACGCGTCTACGTATGAGCGGCAGGTGTTGCGTGCGAACGAGATCGTGGCGTGCTGCGCGGCGCTCTTCGCCTGCACGAGCCCGTTCGACGACGCGCGGACACGCGAGATCGTGCAGGTGCTCAGCCAGGCCGACGAGCCGCTGATCCGGACGCGCCCCGAGCTGGCCGCGTCGAAGTACGAGGCGATGAGCGGGGCGTTGTTCTCGTTCTTTCGAGGAACGTTCGCCCTCTACCTCCACGACGCCCAGAACGGCCAGGTCGCCGACGGACCCTCGGCGTACTTCGCGGAGGCGTACCCGATGAGCCTGGGCGACGCCCACCCGGAGAACTTCGGCACGCTCGTCTCACGCGACGGCGTCATGGCCCTCGAGCCGAACGACCTCGACGCAGCCGATCGTTACCCCTACCTCTGGGAGGTCAGGCGGCTGGGGGTCGGTCTCTGCATCGCCGCGCGCGTCTCCAACCCTTCTGACGAGGTCGCGCGCGCGGCGGCACGTGCGCGCGAGCGCGAGTATGCCGTTGCCCTGGCGGCCGCCTACGCGGCCGAGGTGATCCGGCTGAACGGTGGCGGTCAGCGCGGCCGTTACGTGGATCCGACCGGGTCCGTGTTCTTGCAAGATCTCTTCGAGCGCGCGCTCGATGATCTCGGGAGCCGCGAGGAGCTCGACGAGCTGACGGTGGTCGAAGAGGGCACGCGCAAGCTCCGGCGAGGCGGGATCGATCCCGACGACCCGGGGAACGTCTTCACCGATCTGGCCGAGGTCGCGCGTGACGCCCTGCCCGCCACCCTCGATCGCTACCGCACGACGCTGAAGGCCCCGCCGCCTCGTGCGTTCTTTCGCATCAAGGACGCAGCGCGTGAGTATGGCTCGGGGGGGGCGAGCCGACCGCGCGTTCGCATCGCCGTTTTGGTCGAGGGCCCGACCGACGACGTCGCCGACGACGTGATCCTCGAGCTCAAAGAGATCGGTGACACGGGCGCGCGGCCCGTCGGTCGGCCGACCGTCTCGGCGGACGACACGGAGGGGCGAATCCTGCTCGCGCACGAGACGGCCTGGACCTCGCGCGACGCCGACCCGCTCTGGGGCATGAGCGATCTGCTCGGCTTGCCCGTGCAGATAAAGCTCGAGGCCGAGGCGCACAAGACGATCCGGGTCGTCCGCATCGAGGACGACATCGGAACGCCGGAGGCGATCCTCGAGCTGTCGGCCCACCTGGGCGGCGTCCTCGCGCGCGTGCACGCCGGCTCCGAGGACGACTTCCCGGGGACGATCGCCGCGATCGCGCGCGCGGTGGAGACGGACGGTTTCGCCGAGGAGCAGGGCGACGTCGCCGTCGCGTACGCCGATCGGGTGGAGGCCGACTTCGCGCGCTTTCAAGAGGCGTACCGCGAGCTGGGGCCGCGCCTGGGCGTACCGGAGGACCCCGCGGACGCCCCCGACGCCGACATCGCGGCGCTCCTCGGGGCGCCTCCGCAGGGTGCAGGATCATGACGAAAGTGTCAGTGAAACGATGGCGACGCAGGGTCGCCTTTGCTTTGGTCGAGTGCGCGCTCGTCGCGACCACCGCGGCGGCGTGGGCGCAGCCGGTCGAGCCTGAGCCCGGTGATCACCCTGCCGACGACCCCGCCCCGCCGC
>CALKVR010001031.1 GCA_938004815.1 uncultured Polyangiaceae bacterium
GGCCCGCACGCTCGAGCGGTCGACCGTGCGTCGCGGAGCGCACCGCCAGAGGTACCACCAGGCAACGGGGAGGATCGCGAGCGCGAGCAAGTCCTCGACGTCGCAGACGTGAGACGACGCCATGATCGTGCTCAGGGCGCCTTCGAAGACCGCCGAGGCTCCGTTGCTGACGTTGATCGCCACGAAGAGAGCGGTCGGCAGCGCGAACGCCGCGACAACCGAGAGCAGCGTGCGCGCTCGCATCACGTAGACGAGCACGAGCGGCGCAAAGAACAGGAACGCGAGGTCGCTGAGCTTGCCGGTCACGAGCCCGGGCACGACGCCCGAGCCCTTGAGCAGCCGGTCGTTCAGCACCATCGTGAAGACGGCCACCACGGTGGGCGGCGCGGTCAGGGCGGCGGCGGCGGCGCCCTCCGGGAGCCGGTATCGAGCGAGTTCGCGCATCGTGGCCGAGAAAACGCAATGTGAACGGTCACCTTACACGGCGCCGGTGCTACACGAACTTGGCCGTGATCTCGCTTACGCGTCGCAACTTCCTGGCGGTCGCGGGCGCCGGCGCCCTGGGTGGGTGCCGCTGCACCGAGCCGGCTCCCCCGCCGTCGTCGGCGTGGCGTGCGGGGCCCGCCGCGCCGTACTCCACACAGGAGATCTACCCGGCCCTCCACCAGAACGCGATCTGGGTCGCCGGCGGGTTTTCGACCGAGGCGGGTGGCGCGACCGAGCGCGTCGTCGCGTTCGATCTCGACAAGCAAGCCTGGTCCGAGAAGCGGGCGCTGCCGACGCCGTCGCATCACGTCCAGCTCGCGACGCTCGGCGACCGGCTCATGGCGATCGGCGGCTTCGTCGGTGGCGACTCGCGCACGCGGTGGATCTGCACCGCGCGCGTCCTGGTGCTCGAAGGCGATCGCTGGGTCGAGGGTCCCGCGCTCCCGCGGCCGATCGGCGAGGCCGTGCCGCTCTCGCACGAAGGGCGCGTCCACCTGATCGGCGGCCGCTCGCCGCGCGGCGAGGCGAACGCCGAATGGAAGGACCACGCCGACGTCGACGACCACTGGGTGCTCGAAGGCACCGATCAGAAATGGCGGCGCGCTGCTCCGCTGCCGCGCGCGCGCAACTCGGCGGCCGGGGCCGTCCTCGCTGGCGCGCTCCACGTGATCTCGGGCCGCACCGTTGGCGCCGCGCCGACCGCCGGCCACCACGTCTACGATCCGCGCACCGACACCTGGAGGGACGGCGAGCCGTTCCCCGAGCCACGCGGCGGCCTCGCCGCGGCCACGTGGCGGGGCCGCGTGGTCGCGGGCGGTGGCGAGGTGTTCGAGCCGCCCTCCGTCGGAGCCTCGCTCTACGAGCTCGACGGCGGCGGCGCGTGGCGACGCATCGACACCTTGCCCACGCCGCGTCACGGCCACGGCTTCGTCTCTGCCGGCGAGGCCCTCTACGTCGTCGGCGGCGCGCGCGAGCCGAGCGCCGAGGGCACGCTCGCGCGCGTCGACGTCATCCGCTAGCGACGGGGCTCGGCGAGACCAACCTCACTTGCAGGTCGGCGCGACCTGGCCGTCGGAGCCGGTGCTGACATAGGCGTCGGCGATGTACCCCGTACCGATGAAATCCCAGAGCTTTGAGGTGCCGAACGTGCCCGTGACGGCGGTCCCCTGCTTCTGGCACTTGATGGTGACGACAGCACCGTCAGCGACCGTCCCGACCTGCTCGGCGTTGGTGCTCGGAGACTTGCGCACCTTGAGGTTGGCGCCGCTCGTGTCGACGGTGCCGATCGCGCCGTCGGCCTCGCCGCCGCAAGAGTTGTGGCTCGTGTAGCTCTTCTCGCCGAAAAAGAGGGCGGTCTTGCCGTTGAACACCGGCTTTTGCACGACGCCGTTGCGGCGCTGTTCGTAGTGCAGGTGCGGGCCGCTCGAGCCACCGGTGCTGCCGACGGTGCCGATCTTCTTGCCGCGCGCGACGACCTGGCCAACCGACACCGTCTGCGTGCTCAGGTGGGCGTAGCGCGTGCGGTAGCCGCCGCCGTGATCGATCTCGATCCAGCGACCGTAGCTGTCGTTCCCCTCGTTTCCGACGCGCGTGACCGTGCCGCCCGCCGACGCGACGACGGTGTCGCCGATATCGTTGGTGCGGTTGAAGTCGACCGCCAGCTGCGGACTGTGGCCGGTTCGGGTCTCGCCCATCCAGACCTGCCCGCATGGGAACGGCAGCTGGAAGCCGACGGAGAGCCCCTCCGCGTCGTCCTCCGTCTCTTCACCCATCTCGTCGCTCTCTTCGTCGAGATCACCAGGGGCACATGCCGCCGCTGCGACCGCGAGGGCACCTACCGACAACCACCAGCGTGTTCTTGATGTTTGGATCTTGCGCACGAAGCGCGCCGTAAGCACGGTGCGTGCCGCGCCGTCATGACGGCATCGTCCCTTTGCGAACCGCGGTGATCTGCGCCTGGATCGTCGATGAGAGCCGGGGCCAACCGGACTGCGAGGACCTCGATGACCTGGTGCTGGATCCAGGGCAGCGTTTCCTCCAACCGATCGCGCACCCGGGCGCCGCGTGTAGGCGGCGGCGGTGAGGAACGAGCGGCTCAGGCTGATCGTTCAGTCGATGAAGGGCTCGTTCGCGCGGCGGCTCTCGCGAGCGACCTGGCGCAGCACACCGCCCTCGACCTCACATGCGAAACGGTCGTTCGGGATCGAACGAGTGCCACCGACGGTGCTCGGATCCTTCGGATCGAAGTCGCTGGTGGCGATGACGCGCTCGAACCGCTTGTCGTCGTCGCTGTCGCGGTACACCACTGTAAACCGCGCGTTGACAGCGGGCAGAGCCCAGACCGTTCGCAGTCTGCGCCGGTCGGACGTGAGCCTCATGACCTGAAGCTTGGCGGCCCCCGGCCGTGCCCCGGCGCCCGACTGCGCCATGACCGAGGAGCTCGCGCCCACCGGCGCCGGCCCCGAGCCGAAGCACGGGCTCATGTAGCTCGTGTCTTGGGTCGTCACCCAGACCTCGAGCGTGTCCTTGCGGGTGAACACGTCGTCGGCGACCTCGATGTAGACGCGATCGCCCATCGTCACGACTGCAATCTCGGCGTCGTCGCGCGCGGCGGAGCCGGCCAAGACGAAGCCACGCTCGTCGATACCGGCATGCGCGGCGCAGTCGCCGAGGGCGATGTTCTGCCACTCGGCCACGAAGGTGGGGTCGATCGCGACGGCAGGCACCGGGACGAACGCGCGCTCCGTCGTGTCGCTCAGGGGCGCGCCGCTCTTGGGGTCGCACTTCGGCGCGACCGCGACGGTCAACCCCGCGAACGTGCGCCAGCTCCAGCTCTGCGCCTCTTCGTTCTCTCCCATCGCCCAGAAGCCGGCGGTGTCCTCGCGCACGAGCTCGCGCGGAGCGAGGCCGATTTCGACGGTTCGGCTCCATCGCCATGTCGAGCCACCCGAGACCGAATAGACGAGCGTCCCGTCACCGGGGATCTTCACCCTATCCTGCCCGACGCCCGCCGCTCCGTGCCCGTCGTTGATCCACCGCCGCAGGCGGCTCGGGCGCCGGCGCCGGCTGCGCCGGCGCTGCAGACAGCGTCGGCGAGAGGTCGACCGACTGGATGGCCGGCGCCGAATTTGTCGAGCCGCAGCCGAACGCGGCGAAGAGGAGAGCAGCCGTCGGTCGGCCACGGGATCGCCCCCCTGCCATGTCAGGCCTATGCCAGAGCCGGGGGCTTGCCACAAGCCCGGGGTCATGGCGCAGATTGCTCGACCATGACGAAGCAACCGCATGCGGTGGTGATCGCTGGTGGCGGCCCGACGGGTCTGATGCTGGCGGCAGAGCTGGCGCTGGCCAAGGTCGACGTCGCGATCGTCGAGCGACGCGAGACCCAAGACCTCGCTGGTACGCGCGCAGGCGGTCTGCACGCGCGAACGATCGAGGTTCTCGATCAGCGCGGCGTCGCCGAGCGCTTCGTCTCGCAGGGGCAGATCATGCAAGTCGCGGGCTTCGCGATGATCCACCCGCTCGACATCAGCGACCTCCCCGTCCGTCGCAACCACGGCCTCGCGCTGAGCCAGAACCACATCGAGCGCATCCTCGCCGAGTGGGCCTCCGAGCTCGGCGTGCGATTCTATCGAGGCCGCGACGTGACCGCGTTCGCGCAAGACGAGGCCGGCGTCGACATCGAGCTCTCCGACGGACGCGCTCTTCGAGCCTCGTACCTCGTGGGCTGCGACGGCGGCCGCAGCCTCGTGCGCAAGCTCGCCGGCATCGACTTTCCCGGATGCGAAGCGACGGTCAGCTTCTTGATCGCCGAGGCATCGACGCGCGACGAGCCGGCCTGGGGCATGCGACGCGGTGACCGAGGCATGCAAGGCATCGGCAAGATGCAGGACGGCAAGCGGGCGCGAATGGTGTTGATCGAGCCCGAGATCAGCCCTGGCGCCGAGCCGAGCATCGACGATCTGCGCGCAGCTCTCGTCGCCGTCTACGGGACCGACTTCGGTGTTCACGACGTCACGTGGCTCTCACGGTTCACGGACGCGACCCGGCAGGCCGCGACCTACCGGGAGCGGCGCGTGCTGCTCGCCGGCGACGCGGCGCACGTACACGGCCCGCACGGCGGACAGGGCCTCAACCTCGGTGTCCAGGATGCCGTCAACCTCGGGTGGAAGCTCGCGCAGGTCGTCCGCGGCACGTCTCCCGAGAGTCTGCTCGACACGTACACGGCGGAGCGGCACCCCGTCGGCGCTCGCGTGCTCGAGAACACCATGGCGCAGTCCGCCCTCTTGAGGGGGGACCAGCACACCCAAGCGCTGCACAAGCGGGTGTCGGAGCTCTTGAAGATGACCGAGCCACGCAGAGCGTTCGCCGCGATGATGTCTGGTCTCGACATTCACTATGACCTCGGGCCGGGCCATCCCCTCCTCGGACGCCGCATGCCCGATCTCGACATCGAAACGTCGAGCGGCGCGCAGCGTGTCTTCGACCTGCTGAACGAGGCGCGCCCCGTGTTTCTGAACCTCGACCAGCCCGGCGCATTCGACATCTCTCCGTTGGCCGAACGCGTCGATCGCGTCGACGCACGGTACGCCGGCACCTGGGAGCTCCCCGTCCTCGGCGTGGTCGCCTCTCCTCGCGCCGTGCTGATCCGCCCCGACGGTCACGTCGCGTGGGTCGGCGAGGGCACCGTCGAGGGCCTCGGTGAGGCGCTCGCCAGATGGTTCGGCTCCCCCAGCGGCCTCGCAGAGTGCAAATTCGACCCGTGAGCGGTATCTTTTCTGCATGGCCTCCAGCGCGGAGTGCTTCCCGGCCACGCGCCTGAGCGTACTGGTCGACGCTCGCGCCAGCGATCCAGCGGTTCGAGCTCGGTCGCTGGAGATCCTGGCGCAGGGCTACTGGGCGCCCGTGTACAAGCACGTGCGCCTGCGCTGGCGCAAAGCCGAAGCCGAGGCCGAGGAGCTGACCCAAGGTTTCTTCGCTGCCGCGATCGAGCGCGACTTCTTTGCCAGCTACGACGCGGACAAGGGCCGGTTTCGCACCTTCGTGCGCGTATGCGCCGACCGATTCGTAGCCGACGACCAGAAAGCGGAGCGCAGGCAGAAGCGCGGAGGCGGCCTCCGCCCCGTGTCCTTCGACGCCAACGCCGCCGAGGCGGAGCTCGCGTCGATCGCCACCGACGCCGACCCCGACGCCGTCTTCGACCGCGCGTTCAAGAAGAACCTGTTCCAGCTCGCGCTCACCAGCCTGCGGTCCGAGCTGACGGCGAGGGGGCAAACGCGGCACCTCGAGGTGTTCGAGCGTTACGATCTGCCGCGAGACGACGAACGCCCCTCGTACGAAGTGCTGGCGCGAGACCTCGGGGTGAAGGTGACCGACGTCACGTACTCATTGAGCTACGCACGCGGCGCGTTCCGACGCCACGTCCGGGCGCGGCTGCGCGAGCTCACGATCTCGGACGAGGAGTACGAGCTCGAGGCGACGGCGCTGGGCGTCGGTGCCACGAGCACATGAAGGTCACCGACTCCGTTGTCGGGCGGCTCGAGCGCGCGATCGAGAACGCAGGAGATGCGCCCGAGCCCGACGTCGGTGACGTGGTCGGGGGGCGCTACCGGCTCGTTCGGCTTCTGGGAGCCGGCGGGATGGGCCGCGTCTTCGAAGCAGAGGACGACGCTCTCGGGCGTGTGGCAGTCAAGCTGCTCTCGGGCTGGGATGCCGCTGCACAAGCGCGCTTCGCGCGCGAGGCCGCCTTGCTCGAGGGGCTGACGCACCCTCGCGTGGTTCGGGTCTTGGATTCGGGCCTCTCGCCCTTCCCATTCCTGGTCACCGAGCTCTACGAGGGCGAGACGCTCGACGACCGGCTGCAGCGCGGCCCCCTCGGGCTCGATGACCTGCTCGACCTCGCGCGCTACGTGTGCGAGGCGCTCGCGGTGGTGCACGCGCGCGGCGTGGTTCATCGCGACATCAAGCCGAGCAACATCTTCTTGCCGGGCGGCGACCTCGCCTGTCTGGTCCTGCTCGACTTCGGCCTCGCGAAGACCCTCGAAGACGACGAGGACCTCACCTTCACGGGCTCCGAGCTCGGAACGCCGGGGTTCATGGCTCCGGAGCTGAGCGCCGGAGCCCCCGCAGACCCCCGGGCGGATGTGTTCGCGCTGGGCCGTGTGATCACGGCGTGCGCGGCGGGCGATGCGCTGCCGCCGCCGTTCGGCGCGCTCGTGTCATCGATGTGCGCCCAGAGCCCGGCGGCGCGCCCCCGCGACGCGGGGTCGGTCGCGCGGTCGCTCGACGAGATCGCGGGCGCGCTGGGGCTCGAGCACAGACCTCCGGTCGATCCAGTCCCGGATTGGTCCGCGATCGAAGCCGCGCTCATGCGAAGCGCGACATCTCACCAAGAGGCGGCGGCGCTGAGCTTGACCGAGCGATGGCTCAACGAGGCGGGCCTCTTTCCTACGCGCGACATGGCCCAGCGGCTCGAGCTGGCAGGTGTCCCGACTCGGGCCGCCTTGTGGTACCGGCGCGCCGCCAAACGCTCGCTGGCCAAGAGCGACTTCTCGTCGCTCTTCGGAGAGGTCGAGTCCGCGATCCGCTGCGGCGCCACCAGCGCAGAGCTTGGCGGGCTTCACCTCTTGCAAGCTCAAGCCAGCACCTGGACCAACGTGCCGCGCGAAGCGATCCGCCACGGCGAAGAGGCGATGCGGCTCTTGGGTTCCGGCTCGGTGTCGTTCCTCCGTGCTGCGACCGAGGTCGGCGTGGCGGCAGCGCGCCTCGGCGACGGCGAGCGGGTCGAAGCGGTCGCGGCCCTGCTCGCTCACGCGCTCGGCCCGGGCGCGCCCCGTTGGATCGTGGCGTGCGCGGCCCGGCTGGTGACCGCCCTCTGCGCGGCCGGGCGCCAGCCGGCCGCCCGCTCGCTCTGCGCTCGCCTCGACGATGTCTCCGACGTCGCTTCGGCGGGGGATCCGTTCGTCGCGAGCCGCGTCTCGCTCGCCCGAGCGGTGGTAGCGCTCTTCGACGGCGACCTCGAGACGCACGCCACGGAGCTCGAGCGCTCCGCGACGCTGGTGGAGCGAGCCGGTGACGTTCGGTCGCTGCTCCATGACCGGACCAACCTGAGCTTCGCTCTCATCGAGCTGGGCCAGCTGGCCGACGCAGAGCGGTACCTCGAGCTGGTGCTCCGCGACGCGACGTCGTCGAACATGCCCTTCATCCACGCGCTCGCCACGAAGAACCTCGCGATGGTGCGCCTTCAGCAAGGGCGAGCGGCCGAAGCGGCTGGCCTCGCACACGATGCGGCGGGCCGTGCCGACACGAATCCTCGGCTCGCCTCCGTGGCATACGCCTTCGCCTCGTTCGCATCCGCCAGCACCGGCGACGCGGATGCCGCGACCCGATTCGCCCGAGCCGCGGCGTCGCGCGCTCCAGGCGGTATGGAAAGGGCGCGAGCGCTCGGGGCCGAGCTTCGCGCCGCGCTCACGCGAGGAGACGTCGGCGCGGCGACGCGCCTGGCCCCCGAGCTCGCGACGCTCCTCGCGCGCGTCCCGATGCTCGACGGCGGCGAAGGCTCGACCTGGCTCGCGCTCGTCGATGGCTGGGAAGCGGCCGGCGAGGCGGCGCGCGCGGCGGCCGCGTTGGAAGAAGCCTCCAGGCGCCTCTCGGCGCGCGCCGGTCGGATCCGGCGCCCCGACCTGGTTCTGAGCTTTTGGACAGTCCCCGACCACGCGGAGATTCGTCGACGGGCGACTTTTCTTTCGGAGCGGTCCTAAGGAACGCGCGCAAAGGTCGAAGAGGCTCGTATGGCAAGCCATCGAGCTCATCGCTTCGTGTCCGCGCTCGCTCTCGGCGGCGTCGGTCTTCTCGCCTGCGCGCCGACGGACGGAGAGATCCCCACCGGCGGCGTGGACGCCGACGATGGCTCTGGCACCGGCGAAGCGGCGACGGCCGCGAGCACGACCGGGAGCGGCTTCGGTTCGACCGGCGAGGGGGCCGGTGGTGGCGACGCGTGCGCCGCCTCTACCGTCGACGCCACGCTCGCGAAGAAGCCGGTCGATCTGATCCTCATGGTCGATACCTCCAGCTCGATGTCACCGGCCAGCAGCGCGGTCGAACAGAACATCAACGATAACCTCGCCGGCATCCTCGAGCAGAGCGGGCTCGACTACCGCGTGATCGTGATGGCCGACTACGGTGCGGGCGCTGCGCTCTGCGTCGGGCCGCCGCTCGGAGGCGCCGACTGCTCCAGCCCGCCCCCCAAGCCTGCCAACACCGCGCAGTTCTTTCACTACGACAAGCCCAGCGGGAGCGGCAGCATCCTCGAGGCGATCATCGCGTGGTACAGCGCCCCCGACGACAGCGGCGCGGCGCCGAACGGCTTCTCGCAGTGGCTGCGACCGGGGTCCCAGAGAGTCTTTTTGATCTTCTCGGACACCGAGAGCACCTCCAACGCCACATCGGTCGGAGACACGTTCGACGCCAACCTGCTTGCCCTCGACCCCGAGGGATTCGGCACCGCCGATGCGAGGCAGTACACGATGCACGCGATCATCGGGCTCGCTCAGTCCTCGCCCGCGACGGCCCCGTGGCTCCCGAGCGACCCGCTCGTCTCCGGCATCTGCTCGGGGCTGGGCGACGACCTCGGCGCGGGCAAGGCGGTGCAGCAGGTGAGCATCCTCTCGGGCGGGCTTCGCTTCCCCGTTTGCCAGTACGGCGCGTTCGACGTCGTGTTCGAGACCATCGCAGACAGCGTCGTGGACCAAGCCGTGCTCGCTTGTGACATTCCGCTGCCAGCAGCACCCATGGGCGAGACGATCGACCCGGACACCGTCCAAGTCGATTTCACACCGAGCATGGGTGGCGAGGCGGTCTCTCTGCATCAGGTGCCCGACATCGCGCAATGCGAGCCCGACGCGTTCTATATCGACGACGAGACCATCGTCCTCTGCCCGGCAGCCTGTGAAGCGGTTCAGGGCGACGCCATGGCCAAGCTCGACGTCCGGTACGGCTGCGACGTCGGCTACGCGGACTGAGCGTACGCGACAGGCTCGGCGCCGAGGCTCGACACAAAATCGAGCCAGGCGGGCGATATGGGCGCCAGCCCCGACCGTTCCCAGGGCATGCACGCCATCGAGGTCCCGGACAAACCGGTGTACCCAGCGTTCGTCATGAGCGGAGGCTCGGCCAGAGACCCCGACGCGCTCGTTCGCAGGGCGCAAGCCGGGGACAGGAGCGCTTGGGAGGCGCTCGTGGCGAAGCACGACCGGCGGGTCGTGGTCTCGCTCCTCGCGCGCCGTGTGCCGATCGACCGGGCGCGCGATCTGGCTCAAGAGACCTGGGCTCGCCTCTGGGCGCAGCACCAGGCGGGCAAGCTGGAGCGGCTCGAGCTCCCGGGCTTGGCGGTGCGCCAAGCCGCGTTTCTCGCCATGGAGGACGCCCGGCGGCGAGCCCGGTCCCGCGCCGAGGGCATCGAGCAGGCCGACGACGTGCCCGACGTCGCCGCCCCCACGGACGATGCGCTCGCGTCGAAACAGCAGGTCGAACGGGCGCTCCGCGAGATCGAGCGGCTGTCGCCGCGGGCGCGGCAGGTCTTCACGGAGATCTACGAGCGTCCGGAAACGCCGCACGCCGAAGCCGCAGACCGGCTCGGTCTGAGCGTGCAACGCCTCAGGCAAACACTTTGCGAAGTGCGCGCACGCCTGCGCACGGCCCTGGAG
>CALKVR010001032.1 GCA_938004815.1 uncultured Polyangiaceae bacterium
GAATGGCGCAGCGCCGTCGGCGCCCGCCAACCTCACGCTCCTCGACGAAGCGCCCGGGCGGCTCACCCTGTTCCCCCTCGGTGAGACCGTGATCGCGGTCGCGGCTCTGCAGGAGGGCTCCGAGGCGAAGCCGCGCCTCGTCTCGAAGATGGGCGAGGTCGTCGGCGGCAAGATCGCTTGGAACGACGCGCTCGCGCTGGGACACTGGCCCGACGGCATCCAGGACCTGAACGGCACGTTCCCGGACAAGATGCTCCTGACGTACGTGTTCGACTACGGGCGGTCGGCGGATCAGGTCATCTTCGCTACTTCGAAGACCGGTTGGGTCTCCAAAGAGAAGAAGACCAACTACCACGACTTCTTCTACGACGCGGCCACTCTCGCGGACGGCTCCATCGTGGCGCTCACGTACAACGCCGCCACGCGTGACGGTCGCATGGTGGTGCCGAATGGGCTCGCCAAGGCGCCCAAGATTCCGAGGAGCGACAGATGTGGCGAGACCGACCTCTACCCGATGGTCGTGGCCCCAACTCCCAAAGGGACGCTGCTCGCCGCCGGGATGTGTCGCAATGCTTTCGTCGGCATCACTTGGCCGGCGGGGCAGACGGAGGCCACGTTCGCCGACCTCGACTTCCCGGTCATGGGGTCGACATTCACGCCGCCCATCCTCGTCGTCGGGAACGGCGACTCGGCGTGGGTCATCGTCGAAGACCGGCTGGTTCCGTACAAGGACGGCCGGTGGGGCCCGGGCGAGCCCGGGCCCGACATGCGCGAGCAGAACGGCATCATCAAGACCATCACCGGCGGGGCCGAGGACGACACCGGCGGGCTCTGGCTCTACCGCGAGTGGACCGACATCGTCTGGCGCCGGCGTGCCTCGGGCGCCTCCTGGGAGCGCGTGCCGATCCCGCCGAACGTCAGGGTCAACCGCGTCGTCACCCAGAAGGGAAAGATCCTCGTCGCCGCCGAGAATCTCCTCTTGGGTCAGGGTGACGCCGGCGTCGACTGGTCCAAGGTGAAGGTCGAGCGCAACGAGAAGGCGCGCGTCACGCGCGCGCAACCGGCGTCGCCGGCGTGCCCTACCAACGTCGTGGTGCTCTTCGGGTTCACGAAGGTCACGCCCGAGGACTACGACTTTCCGCTTACCCGCAAGGCGCTCAAGGGCCAGCGCCAGTTCGCGGACGTGAAGTTCGCGGTCACCCGTGAAGCGGGGCAACGGTACTTCGTCGCGCTCACCAGCGACTTCAAGAAGGCGAAAGCGCTCGCCGATGTGATCAAGAAGGGCGTCGAGGGCTCGAGCCCGCAAGTCGTGTGCGCGGAGCCGGAGGTGGTTCGCGAGCTCGCGATCGATCTCGCGACCGGGGAAGTGAGAAGAGCACCGTGACGGGGGCGCCGCGGGCCGCTCAAAGGGCCCAGCGCGTGGATCACCGGGGGCGCGCCTATGTCTGCGCGTGCCGGCAACGTTTAGCGCGGCGAGCATCGCGGGGCGATCCGGCTGAGCTCGGCGCGTCGTGTTAGCTTGCCGCCGATGCGAGGAGCGCTGCTTTGTGTGTGGTCTCTCTTCTGGTTGACCGCCTGCGCCTCCTCCTCGGCGACCGTCCCCGTCGGCGAGCAGAGCGCGCGGCCCCATCCGGGTAGCCCGTCGTCGAGCGCGGCGCCCGAGCCGAGCGCGACCTCCTCGGCGTTCGCGAGCGAGAGCCCCACCGCGAAACCCGTCACCCCCACGGCCCATATGATCGAGCCGGCCGAGCCGGGGGCGGTGCTGGTCCAGTCGGAGCCGTCGTTCGATGCGGTGCGCAAGGGCAAGCCGCTGCAGCTCGGATCGAAAGGCCCGGCCGTGCGGATCGTGCAGACGATGTTGGCGTCATGGAACTACGCGCTCGAGGTCCCCGAGATCACCGGGACGTTCGACCAACGGACGGCGGCGGCGGTGCTCGCTTACCGAATCGACACCGGCCTGAGCGAGATACCTGCGGCCGGCACGTTCGAGCAGCGCGCCAAGACCGAGGGCCGGTTCGACGCCAAGGCGCTTCGCATGTTCGAGGACCGCGTCGCAGCCAAGGCGAACCGAGCGCTGCGCTCGCTCGACGAAGCGCGCGGTCTTCGCTTCCACGTCGGCGCGGGCGCGACCGCAGCGTCGGCGCTCGCCGCGATGTTTCCCGATGAGGCGGCGCGGAAGCGAGCTTCGATCGCGATGCCGGTGCTCGACACGAGCGATGCCGCCGCTGTGGCCCGAGGTGAGGTCGTGGTCTGGCTCCCTATCCAGGCCTATGTTTGCGGGACGTCGAGCAGAGCGTCCGACTGCGGGATGTAGCGCGCGGCCTCGCTCGCAGGTGCAGTGCCCTCTCTCAAGGAAACGTGAGCACCACGCTGCCTCGCTTGCGGTGCGAATCGACGCGCGCGTGGGCCTCGGCGCCGCGCTCCCACGGGTGGCGGCTGTCGATGACGGGGACGTACGCACCCGCGGCCACCCAGCCGACGAGGCGCTCGAGGTACGCGGGGCTCTCGTCGGCTGGGCCGAACGCGATGCGCTGCCGGCTGGTGAGGTTGCCCAACACGCCGGCCAGCATCTGAGGGATGCCGCCGGCCACGAGGCCGATTCGACCGCGTGGGGTCGCGAGGCGCCGCAGGCTCGACACCGAGAGCCGCCCGACCGTGTCGATGACGACGTCCCAGCGCTCGTCGATCGTGGCGACGTCGGTCCGGGTGTAGTCGATGACGCGCTCGGCCCCGATGCTCTCTACGAGGTCGGCGTTGGCGCCGCTGCACACGCCCGTCACGTGCGCTCCGAGCAGGCGCGCGACCTGGACGGAGGCGACGCCGACCGAACCGGAGGCGCCCACTACGAGCACGCGCTCTCCGGGCTGGATCTTCAGCCGGGCCTCGAGAAACGTCAGCGCCGTGCATCCGCCAAACGGCAACGCAGCCGCCTCCTCGAACGAGACGGCATCGGGCAAGCGCACCAGGCAATGGTCCACCGACACGCATACCCGTTCAGCGTGCGCGCCCATCCGCATGCCGGTCTGTCCGACGACGCGGTCGCCGACCGCGAGCTCGGTCACCTTCGACCCGACCTCGACGACGACGCCGGCCACGTCGATGCCGAGCACGCGCCGGCGGGGGCGGGACCAGCCTACCGCGAGCCGCCCGAGCAGCGTGAAGCCGTCGGGGAAGTCGGCCTTGCGCAGCCGCGCATCGCCCGAGCTCACGGCCGCGGCACGTTGTTGCAGCACCACGTCGCGCGGCCCAGGCACCGGGTCGTCGACCGTGCCGACCGAAACCACATCCGCGGGGCCATACCGATCGTAAACGAGCGCGCGCATCGAGACCTCCAGATCGCTGACATCTCTGTAGGCATCGGCACGACCACGCGGAAGAGACCGCGATGCTCCAGGCGCCGTGCAAGAATGCACGGATGGACTGGGACGACCTCCGTTACGTTCTGGCAATCAGCCGCGGAGGCACGCTGGCCAAGGCTGCTGACGCGCTGGCCGTCACCCACACCACCGTCGGACGGCGGCTGCGCGCCGTCGAGGCCCAGCTCGGGGTGCGCCTCTTCGACCGCACGCCGAACCGGTTCATGCTCACGCCCGCGGGGCTGGATCTCGCGACGGTGGCCGAGCGTATGGAGGGCGACGTCCTCGCCGCGGAGAGCCGCGTGCGGGGCCGCGACACGAAGCTCCGCGGGAGCCTCCGCGTCTCGACGATGGATATGCTGTTCTGCGGCTTCTCGGATGTATTCGCTTCGTTCGTGAAGCGGTACCCGCACGTCGACCTCACCGTCACCACGCCGCTCCAGCGAGTCTCGCTCACGCGCCGTGAGGCCGATGTCGCGCTGCGCATGACCAACCAGCCGCCCGAGCACCTCGTGGGTCGCAAGGTCGGCCGCGTCCACTTCGCCGTCTACGCCGCAGCATCGCTCGTGGCCGAGGTCGGCGACGGCGCTCCCCTGGCGGCGTTTCCGTGGATCGGGTGGGATGAACGGCTCGATAGCCGCTGGTTCGACGGCTGGCTCGCCGAGCGCGCGCCGGGCGCGCGCATCGTCATGCGCTTCGACGACAGCGCCCGGGCCCGCGAGCGCGCCATCCGCGAAGGCATGGGAGCCCACTTCATGGCGTGCTTCGAGGGCGACGCGTTGCCCGGGGTCGTCCGGATAAGCGAGCGCCTCGAGCCATTCGCGCACGACCTTTGGCTCCTCACCCTGCGCGATCTCCGCCGAACCAGCCGCGTGCGCGCGTTCGTGGATCACGTTTGCGAATCGTTCGTCGGGCTGCAGCGGCGTCTATCCGGCGAGCCGTAAGGCCGTCACGCCGATTCGGTCGGCTCGCGCGAGCGTTGTGCCCGCATGCCGATATCGCTACACGCGGTCTCGATGCACCCCACTCGGTCTTGGCTCCTGCCCGTGATCGTGACGCTGCTCGCGGCCTGCAGCGACGACGCCGTGATGGGCTCGAGCGGGCCGGGCGGAGCGGGCGGCGGCGGCTCGGGCACGACGTCGGGGTCGACGACGTCCTCCGTCACGGGTGCTTCCTCGACGGCGAGCACCGGCTCCGCCGCGACAGGGGGGGGCGGCGGCGGTGGCGAGGCCCCCACCGATCTGACGCTCTTGACGTGGAACGTCGAGGACTTCCCCAAGTCGGTCACGACGGTCGAAACCGTCGCGACCGTCATCGGCGACCTGCAGCCCGACATCGTCGGGATGGAGGAGATCGGGAGCGACGCCGCGTGGCAGGCGCTCGACGACGCGCTCGTCGACTACGCTTCGTTCATCGCCGACTCGGGTGACGGGTTCGTGCGCGTGGGTATGATGTACCGAACCTCGCGCGTGGCCGTCTCCGACGTTCGGACGCTCTTCGAGGACGACTCGTACGCGTTCCCGCGGCCGATGCTCGCGATGCACGTGGCCCGCGTGGACGACCCTTCTCAGAGCTTCACCTTCGGCGTGGTCCATCTCAAGGCCCAGCTCGATCAAGCGAGCGCCGACCGGCGCCGCGACGCGTGCATCAAGCTCGACGAGTGGGTCATGGCCGAACAGGCGACCGGAATAGATGACGACATCGTCATCGCCGGCGACTTCAACGACGAGCTGACCGATCCGCCCCAGTGGAACGTCTTCGGGCCGCTCCTCACCGCGCCCGACGGCGGCTTCCTGACGCTCGAGCTCGAAGAGGGCGGCGGCTACACCTACATCCCCTTCACCAGCTTCATCGACCACGTGCTCGTGCGCGGCCCCGCGCTGGGCGTCGCCAGCACAGCGGCGATCCTACCCCTCGACGAGCAGATCTCCGGGTACGTCGACCAGGTGTCCGACCATCGCCCCGTCCTCGCGACGCTCCGCTTCTGAAGCCCCGCGGTGTCAGGGGCGCTGCCCGCGGCGAGCGCCCCGGGACTGCGGCTGAGAGGCGCTCACCGCGACTGCTGGAACGCGTCTTCTTGATTGCGCTTCGCGTTCGACTCGAAGGGATCCGCGAGGTCGGGGCGCGGGACCTTGAGCGCGGGCTTGGGCTTGGCGCCCGGCTGGGCCGGCGTGACGGGCGCGGGCTCCGCGGCCGGAGGGGAGGCGAAGCCGGTGCTCGCGCGATCGAGGATGCCGAGTTGCTTGTCGACGTCGCGGCTCGCCTCGCCGGAGCGCGAGAACGGGTTCTGCGGGGCAGGCTTGAAGGCGCCGCCCTTCTTCCGCTTCAGGTTGTCGCGGCGAGCGTCGAGGCGCTGCCGTGCGGCGTCGACCTGCCCGGCGCGGAAGAGCCGGTTCGCCTCGTCGAGCGCGCGGGCCGTCTCGGATCGCTCGACCCGAGCGAGCACGAACGGATCGGGATCGCCCTGCGTCGACGACGAGAACGCGGCGAGGGTCCCCGTGGACTCGGCGCTCTTGCCGCCGGGCGCGGTGAGATCGCGGAACCGCACCGATACGCCCGCGACCGGGACCTCGTCACGCGACGAGCCGGCCGGCACGCGCACGCGACAGAGCACCGTCTTGATCTCACCCTTGGTCAAGCTGCCGAGCGAGACGAGCAGATCGTCACCCGATCGCGTGAACGGGCGATCGAGCACCTCGATGAGCTCGACGCCGGGCTCGAGGCGGACGCGCGCCTCGACGTTCTCGGCCACCGTCTGCCGCAAGCTCGCCGCTTCGGCCTCGAAGACGGGCGTGAGGTCGGACGGCTGCGCCACGAACCGGTGTTGGCCCTCACCGCCCTCGGCGACGGCGGCCATCATGCGCTCGTTGTATTGCAGGTCCATTCCGATGCCGCTGACGGTGACGCCGGCCGTGCGCGCGCGTCGCGCCACGTCGCGCATCTCGTCGACGTCGCGCACGCCCGCTGTCGCGTCGCCGTCCGAGAGCACGAGCATGCGGCGGGTCAGATCGGGGGTCTGGCCCATCAAGCCGGCCATCGTGTCGATGCCGCACGAGATGCAGGTGTCGCCGCCGAGCGCGATGCCGGCGACGCGCTGCTTGAGCGAATCGCGCGTAGACGTGTCGACCCTTGTCGGCGAGATCACGGTCTCGGTCTGGGTGTCGAATGCGACGACGCTGACGGTGTCGCCGTCGACCAACCGATCGATCGCCGCCTGGGCCGAGGCCTTGGCGTTCTCGAACCGCTTGCCGCGCATCGAGCCCGACTTGTCGATGACGAGGCCCAGATGCACGCCCGCGTTCGCGGTCGGCGCGGCGACGTCGGAGCCTCGAAGCTCGAGCATGACGTACGTCTCGGCCGAGCCCTGCGAGGGCGTGTCGCGATGACCGAGCCGCGCCTCCACGCGGACCGCCTTCTCGTCGACGAAGAGCGACGGCGACTTCGCTTTTCCTTTCTCTTTGGCCCCGTCGCCGGCCAGCGCGTCGGCGGGCGGCGGGGTGGAGTCGGTAGCCGCAGGCTTCTGGGGAGCGAAGCCCCCCTCGGGGGTGACGGCGTACACGGTCGCGCCCGTGGCCAGCATGAGAACGACCGCCAAGCCCCCGACTTGCTTCGCCTGCATCGAAAAGATGTAGCACGGGCGAGCCGGGTGCCGAACCCACCGAGTAGGATTGCGCTGATGACGTCGGTTTCTGCGAATTCACCCCCCAACCCCCCTCACCAGCGGTGAGGGGGACGATGCATAGCTGCCGCGCCGTGACCGCCGAAAAGGCGCCGCTGCGGATCGTCGCGGTGGCGGACACGCATTCGCGACCGCACCCGAAGAGCGCCGAGCGCATCGAGGCGTTCGCGCCCGACGCGATCCTTCACGCGGGCGACGTCGGGGACCTCGGCGTGCTCGACGACCTGGCGCGCATTGCGCCGGTTCTCGCCGTGCGCGGCAACATCGACGAGGGTGAATCGTCGCTGCCGGACACGATGACGATCGACGTCGGCGACGCTGCCGGTCCGTTCTTTCGCATGCTGCTCCTCCACATCGCGGTGTACGGCCCCAAGCTCCGCGGCGACGCGGCCAAGCTCGCCCACAAGGAGAAGGCGAGCCTCGTCGTCTGCGGCCACTCGCACGTGCCGTTCGCCGCGCGCGACAAAGGCCTGACCGTCTTCAACCCCGGCTCGATCGGCCCGCGGCGGTTCACGCTCCCGATCGTGTTCGGGGTCATCGACGTGTCGCGCACCCGCGTCGACGTGCGCCACGTCGATTGCGAGACGGGCGAGCGCTGGCTCCCGGGCGCGTGAGGCGACCGCGATCGAGTCAGGCTCGGATCAGCTCGGCGGCTCGAAGGTCTTGCACGCCTCGTCGATGACGGGGAGCGCCGCGCTGAAGAACGCGTCGTAGCTCGACGAGCAGACGTCGCCCGTGAACCCATTGTCGTCGAAGCGATTGGTAAACCCGAGGATCTTGCTGTTGGGGATCGCGCCGCACGGGTTGTCGGCGCCCTTGCCGATCAACGAGAGGACGACCACGTTCTCTTTGATGCCGCCGCGGTACGAGAGGAGCTCGGCCACCCACGCGTCGGGGTCGCCGCCCGAGCCGTAGCTATCGCAGGTCTGCCCGTCACAGCCGTCGGCGACGTCGTCCTCGTCGGTGATGATGACGACGACGAGGAGCGCGTCGAGCCGGGAGAAGCCGGCGTTGCACGCCCCCTGCGCGTTGCGGCCGGGCTCGAGGGCGTTGAGGAGCGCCCGCATCACCCGCTCGTCGTCGCTGCCGGTGTCGCCCACCTGCGCCGCGCAGGCGAACTTGGAGGAGAGATCCGACTCGGCTTCGCTCATGAAGCGGTTGTCGCCCGAGAACGGCGCGCAAACGGCCGCGCTCGACGCGTGGCCCGACGTCTGGGTGACGAGGTCGCCGATCGTCTGGCACCCGGCCGCGTTGCCCCAATAGTCGTCGGTGGTGACGACGCCGACGTGGTAGCTCGGGGCGGCGTCGAGCTTCTCTTTCATCCCCGCGACGAAACCGGGAAAGCTCGAGACCAGCGAGGCCTGGTTATCGGCCATGCTGCCGGAGTTGTCGATCACGAAGAGCACGTCGACGGCCTTGCAGCCCGACGTGTCGGGCGCGCCGCCCGCGCCGCCGAAGCCGCCGCCCTCGCCGGCGACGCCGCCGCCGGAAGGCGACGCCGCGCCCTCGCCCGCCGCGCCCTCGCCGTCAGGTGGCTCGCCGCCTGCGCTGCAAGCGATCAACGTGGATGAAACCAGCAACGAACTGAGGGCGCGGTACATCATGAGAACCTCGCGCGCGCGTTGGCAACTCTCGGGCCACGCACAAGTATTCGTTTTCGTGTGCCGTCATCGGCGGCGCTGCACACGAAGGTGCTTGCTTGCACACGTGCTCAGAACGCGAACGAG
>CALKVR010001033.1 GCA_938004815.1 uncultured Polyangiaceae bacterium
GGCGGCGCCGATCACGCGCGCGGTCTCGACCGCGGGGTCGAGATCCGAGCTGACGAGCGCGTCGACACGCCGGCCGCGCAAGCGCGCGGCGAGCCGCGCGGCTTGCTCGCGGCCCACGTCGTCGAGCCCGCGCCCCACCTGCCCCTGAAAGACCCCGGCCAAATTGTCCGCCGTTCGACCGTGACGAATGAAGGTGATGATCGTCATCGTGGGGGCTCAATCGATGATCGGAACGCGCGGCGCGCTCTCGCGCGGGAGCACACCGGCGAGACGTGGATCGTCGAACACCTCGATCGATCGCGCGAATGGCTTGAACCCCGAGCGCATGTAGAAGGCGAGCGCGCGTTCATGGTCGAGCGTGCACGTGTGGACCCAGAACCGTTCGACGCTCGTCGTCGCGACGCGAGCCACCGTCTCCGTCATCGCCGCCCGACCCAGGCCCTTGCCCACGGCGCCCGGGACCAAGCCGAAGAACGCGAGCTCGCACGCCCCCGCCACGCGCATGTCGAGCTCGACGAGCCCGCACACGCCGGAGCGCTCATCGACGATGTGGAAGACCTCGACGTCGGGATGCCGGATGGTGGCCTCGAGCTCGACGGCCGACATCTTCAGGCGCGAAAACCAGAGCCAGGGCTCGCCGACGCGTCGGTAGAGATCGCGGTAGCCGTCGACGTCGGGCTCGAGCACGCGCCGGAGCACCGCGCGGCCACCCGGGGTCGCGGAGGGAAACGGCCGACGCATCTCGAGCGACGTGACCACGCTCGCGAGCTTGCCCCTGGGCAGCGGGGTGTAGCCGTCGGCGGAGAGGACGATGGGCGCGTCGGTCACGGCGGGATGGTACAGAAGAGCGATGGCGATCCGCCGCTATTACCTCGGCTGCCCGGCGTGGGGCATGAAGACGTGGGTGGGCCGGCTGTTCCCCGCGGGGACGAAGCAGCCGGACTTTCTCTCGAGGTACGCGCGGGTCTTCAACAGCGTCGAGGGCAACACCACGTTCTACGCTCTCCCCAGCCGCGACAGCGTGAAGCGCTGGGTCGACGACGTGCCCGACGACTTTCGATTCTGTTTCAAGTTTCCGAAGAAGATCACCCACGAGAAGCTCCTCCTCGAGAGCGCCGACTACGTGGCGGGGTTCATCGAGCGCGTCGCGCCTCTCGGCCCCAAGCTCGGCACGCTCGTCCTGCAGATGCCGCCACGCTTCGGGATGAAGCAGCTCCCACGCCTCCGCGAGTTCGTTTCGGCGCTACCGACCGGCTTTCGGTACGCGGTCGAGCTCCGTCACAAGGTGTTCTTCAACGGCGCCGACGAGGAGCGTGAGACGGCGTCGGTGCTGGCCGAGCTCGGCTGCGACTTCGTCATCATGGACGCGCGGGGGCTCCACGCGACGACCGACCCCGAGCTCGCCGAGGTGCGCGAGCGCAAGCCCAACCTGCCGATCGTCATGCGCGCGACCGGCCCGCAGCCGATCGTTCGCTGCGTGCCCCACGCCATCTTCGACGAGGGGGTCGACTTCGTGAGGCCCTGGGTGGAGCAGATCGCGCGCTGGGTCGAAGAGGGCAAGACACCCTATTTCTTCATGCACGCGCCCGACGACACGTTCGCCCCCGAGAACGCGTACCGGTTTCACGAGATGCTGCGCGCGCGGATCGACGTCGGCGACCTGCCACCGTGGGGCGGGGCGGCGCCACCCGGAGAGCTGGCCGGGCAGGGCCAGCTGTTTTAGGCGAGGGGCTTGACGGTCGGATCGCTCGGGCTCAAGTCGACCTGCAGGCGCGTGCGCCCCAGCAAGATCTCGTCGCCGTGGACGAGGCGGTGTTTGCCGTCGAGCCGGACGAACACCCCGCTGCCGCGCCCGAGGGTGCTGTTCACGCCCAAGTCGGTCAGGATAAAGGCCTCGGCCTGCTCTTCGATGATGCAGTGGTACGGCGCCACGAGCGGGTCGCTCTTGATCACCATGTCGTTGGCGTAGTCGAGGGCGGCGCCGATCTGCAGCGTCGTGCCGCGGGCCATCGAGACCGCGCCCGGTGCGCCGCCCTCGAAGAGCTGGGTGACCCGAAAGGCGCTCGGCCACTTGAGCGACGACCTGAAATACGTCGGCCCGGGCGCCGGCCCGTCTTTGGCGTCCGGGTTGCGCTCGAGCCGCAGCAGCTGATCGCCGATGACGAACTCGTCGCCTATCCCGATCTCTACCCGCCGCTGGATACGTAAGAAGACGCCATTGCCGCCGTCGAAGTCGTGGATCGTCGCGCCCTTCGCGTCGAATTGGATCGAGGCCTCACGAGGGTGACAGAAGCGCTCGCCCGCGAGCTGGATGCCGCCCGCCGAACCGAAGATCGCCTCGTCGCCGCGTACCTCGTAGAAGTCGGGCCCGCGGTGGAGGGAGCGGGTGACGTGGAGCTTCGCTCGCAGGATCGCGCCCGCCGGGTCGGCCTTGCGGGTGATGAGCGGGATCTCTTGCATCACCGGCGGCGGGGCGGCGACCTTGGGCTGCGAGGCGCGCCCCGGATCGCTGGGCGTCGGCGCCTTTTGAGCGTCGTGCTTCTTCGAGCCGATGCGGTCGAGATCGACCTGGGGCGGGTGCTCCAAAGTCTCCATCGAGCCGTGGGCGCGGCCCGCGATGATCTCGTCGAAGACGCCCTCGCGAAGCTTCAGCACCATCTCCATGTGCTGCCCCTTCATCAGCGCGCGAACGAACGGCGTGACGTCGTGGCGGCCGACCTCGGACGCATAGGAGCGCTTGTGGCTCTTGATGATGCGCCCGCCGTCGGCGAAGAGGTGCGTGATGATGTGAGGCTTGTCGAGGCCCGAGTCCTCGGTCTGGACGTGGTACTCGGCGCCCTTGTACTTCATGTTGTTGTTGAACCCGACCTGGGCGCGCAGGAACACGCCCGGCCGGAGCGAGCGCTCGAGCTTGGTGATCTCGGTGAGCGGGTAGCGGGCGATGGCGGCGTCGAGCTCGCCGTGGTTCCCGCTCACCCCCTCCATCCGCTCGAACGCCATCTTCGCGAGCGCCGCGTTCGGGTCGAAGCGCAGCACCTCGGCGAGCAGGGCCTGGCCCTCGTCGTCGTTGGCGAAGGCGGCGGCGCCCGCGCAGAGGATCGCCACGGCTTCTTCGTTGCGACCGCGATCTCGAAGGATCTTGGCGACGCGCAGGGCCGCGGCCCTCGTCTCGGAAGCGCCTCCGGGCATGCGTTCTAAGACTCTCCTTTTGCCTGGTCCGCCGCAAGATGATCGTGCGCCCTCGGCAGGGTGATCTCGAACGCGGTGCCGACCGGCTCGGCGGCTGCGGCCGGGGCGTCGGTCGCGCTCTCGACGATGTGACGGACGAGCGAGAGGCCGATCCCGCTCCCGCGCGCGCGCGACACCTCTGCAGACTTTCCCCGATAAAAGCGCTCGAAGATGCGGCGCTGCTCGTCGGCCGGGATACCCGGGCCGAAGTCCACCACCCGGAGGCGGACGGTCGCCTCGTCGGCCTCGACCCGAACCACGACCTTACCGCCCTCTTTTGCGTACTTGAGCGCGTTGTCGATGAGGTTCATGACGGCGAGCTCGATCGCTTTGGAGTCGATGTTGGCGTCGGCGGGTGGGCCCGAGAGCTCGAAAGAGAGGTCGACGCCCTCTCGGCCGGCGCGCTGGCGGTAGACCTCGACCGCGCGGCGAGCGATCTCCGCCACGCTGCCGGGCGCGAAGTCGTACGTGGCCTTGCCTCGCTCGACGCGCGCGAAGTCGAGCACGTTCTCGATCAGGGCGGTGAGCCGTTCGCTCTCGCTCACGATGATCTCGAGGTACTGCTTCTTCTTCTCTGCATTCTGGGCGCGGTCCATCAGCAAGAGCTCGCCGAACATGCGGATCAGCGAGAGGGGCGTCTTGAGCTCGTGCGAGACGTTGGCGACAAAATCGCTCTTGAGCCCCGAGAGGCGGCGCTCTTCGACCGACCCGCGCACGACGATGAACAGGCTGACGATGGTGACGATGCCGGCGACGATGACGAGCGCGAGCTCGATCGTGCGCTGGCGCTCCGCCTGGCGCCCGACCTCTTCGGCGCTGGTCAGCGCGACCTGGAGCCGCCAATTGTAGAGCGTGGTCGGAAACGGTAGCCCCACCGTGACGCGCCCGACCTTGAGGGGCGGGCCGTAGACGATGCGCCCCTTCTCGTCGATGACGTTCATGCGGGCGTCGCCGCGATCCGGGTCGCGATAGAGCTGCGGCATGACCTCGAGGACGATGCGGTCGACGTCGTGCCAAGCGACGATGAGGTAGCGCCTGCCCTCGAACGCGCGCTGCCAGAAGCTGAGCAGGTATTGTTTCTCGTCGACGACGTCGTGCAGGTGCCGGAGCTCGTCGAACGGCGGCGACAGATCGAGCGCGCCGTAGAAGCGACCGAGGAGCATGCGCCGAAAGACGTCGTCTTCGCGTGACGGGCTGCGCGAGGCGAACGCGACGACCTCTCGCTCGCGCGTCGTCATGTCGAGGACGACGATCGCCCGTACGCTTGGGGTCTCGCGCGAGGCCGTCAAGAGCCACCGGCGCCCGAGCTGGTTGAAGTCGGACACGGTCGCGTGGGCCGCCACGACGTTGTCTTGCGCGATGATGAGGTTGTCGAGGACGCCCGCGCGCTCGGCCGCCAGCGTCGCGGTGAGGTTCACGACCGCCTGGGCGCGCGCGCGATCGGCCTGGAGCGTCGAGCGGAGCGCGAGGCCGCCGAGCACGAGCACGGCGATCACGACCGCGGGGATCAGCGCGAAGTAAAGGAGGCGCTGCCCCCACGCGCGCTCGGCCATGATCAGCGACGCGCCATCTGCGTCAGCTTCGGGCGGAGGATCCGCTCGGGGGTGAGGTCGACCTCACGTTGGGCGAGGTACTCGGAGAACTGCTCGCCGATGTAGGTGAGCGCATGGCCGTCGGTCTCGGTGAACGGCGCCCCGTCGATCGGATCGGCAACCTCGATCAAGCCGAGGTAGCGACCCCCAGCCGCCACCGGCGCCGAGACCGCGCTCTCGGGAGTGACGCCGAGGGCGCGCCATCGGGCGTCCTCGGTGAAGACGCCGCGATCGGCGGAGGCGACGACGACGCTGCGCCCCGCGCGCATCGACTTGGCGATGAGCGGGGTGAACTCGGACGCGCGGCTGTTGAGGACGTTGGGCAGCTTGGCGAACGACGGGTTGACCGCCTGGCGCACGACGACCATCTCGCGCGTGTTGATGTCGAAGAACGAGCACAGGGCGACGGCGCTCGGGATCGTGTCGAGCACCAGGGCCAGGACGAAGTCGGCCCCCTCGAGCGGATCGCTCAAGAACGCGAGGTCGCTGCACGCCTCGAACAGATCGGTGATGAGGTCGTCGCCGCTGCGGCGCGGGCCGATCGGCGTGCGCACGAGCAGGGGTGGGCCCTGCGGCATGGCGGGGATGGCCGGCGCGGGGGGCACCGACGGCATGCGCGCTTGCGCCCCGCCCGGTGGAATCGAAGCGGGACGCTGGGGGGGCGGCGGCGCCGGCGGCGGCGCCGACGGATGCGCCGACGGGTGCTGAGCAGGCGGCGGTGTCGAGGGATGGTGAGCGGGGGGCGGCGCCGACGGGTGCGGAGCGGGCGGCGGTGCCGACGGGTGCTGGGCAGGCGGCGGCGCCGAAACGGCCTGCATCTTCTGTGTCTTGTTGACGACGTGCTCG
>CALKVR010001034.1 GCA_938004815.1 uncultured Polyangiaceae bacterium
GAGCATCTCGGGGCCGCTCCTGCTGGCCGCGCTCACCTCCCTCGTCGGTTGCGCCGAGACCGGCGCCCCCTCCAAGCTCGCCGACGATCGCGATCCACCGAACACTCCATGTGAGCGCAGCCAGCAGTGCCGCCGCTTCGGGTGGTGCGCCGACAAGGACGGCGAGTGCGTCGCCAACTCCGATGGAAACTGCGAGAACTCGGAGCTGTGCCGGCGCGGCGGGCTCTGCAGCCTCGAGCGGTTCCGTTGCGTCGCGAAGCCGGGCGACTGCGACGACAGCGACTGGTGCAACCGGTACGATCTCTGCACCGCGAGCGAAGGCGTCTGCAAGTAGGGGCCGACCCGCGCCACGCCGGGGGGTTCTTGAGTAGCCTCAGAAAGCCCGCGTCTCTCGACAGATGGGCGCTCGAGCCCTAGGACTCGACATCGTGGGTGAGACCTCGTTCTTGCGTCGCCACGCGAAGAAGCTGGTCGCGCTTGCGATCGTGCTCGCGTTGGGGGCGTTCGCGGTCTCGCAGAAGCTCCAGCCCAAGCCGGTGACGGCCACGCCCGTCGCGCGCGGCACGGCGATCGACGCCGTCTACGCGACCGGCACGGTCGAGGCCGAAGACCGCGTCACCGTGAAGGCCAAGGCGAGCGGCAGCCTCGCCGAGGTCTTCGTAAAAGAGGGCGACGCCGTGAAAAAGGGCGATCTGCTGGCCCGTGTCGACAACCCGGCCGCCACCTACGAGCTCAAGCGCGGGCAAGCCGATCTCTCGGCCGCGAGCGCGCAGGCGGTGGCCGCGCCGCAGATCGCCGCCCTCGCGTCGCAGGGCAAGGCGCTCGAGGCCGAGCTCGAGGTTGCAAAGAAGACCAAGGCGCGGGTCGCCGAGCTCTTCGCCTCCGGGGCGCTGCCCCGCGCCGAGCTCGACACCGCCGAGGCGCGCGTGCGCCAGATCGAGGCGCAGATCGCGGCCAACCGGTCCCAGCAGCAGGCGGTCCGCATCGATCTGAACGCGAACCGCGACCGCCAAGAGGCCGTCGTCGAGTCTCTCTCGTCGCGGGTAGCCGACACCGAGGTGCGGTCACCTCAAGACGGCGTGGTCCTCGGCAAGGTCGTCGAGGTGGGCGAGGTCGTGAGCGTGAACCAGCCGCTCTTTCGGATCGGCGATACGTCACGCCTCGTCCTCGAGGCGATGGTCGACGAGGCCGACATCGCCAAGGTCAGCGACGGCCGCGACGGCAAGCCGGCGAGCGCGTGCGCGGTCAACCTCTACGCCTATCCCAAGGCCGCATTCGCGGGCACGGTGTTCGAGGTCCTCCCCGACGCGAACCGCGAGCGCAAAGCGTTCTTGGTCAAGGTCCGCTTCGACGCGCCGCCGGCGGGCCTGCGCAGCGGCATGACGGCCGAGCTCAACGTCATCGCCGGAAAAAAAACAGGGGTGCTGCTCGCGCCGGCCGAGGCCGAAGCCGAGGGCCACGTATGGCTCGTCCGCGGGGGCAGGGTCGAGCGCCGCGCCGTCACCGTGGGCATCCGCGATCTGCTCCGGGTGGAGATCGAGAGCGGCCTCGAGGAGGGCGATCTAGTCGTCGTCGACGGGCAAAAGACGATCGCCGAGGGCGCGCGGGTCACCGTCACCGAGCGCGCGATGGACAAGCTCGAGCCGATGCCCGACGCGTCACAGCCCGGCACCACGACGCTGCGGTAGCCCCGTGGGAACGGAGTTTCCACGCAAACAACGATGAGTCCCCTGAAGAACAAACCACGACTTCGCCCGAGAATTCGGGCCGCCTTCGCCCCGTCAGGGGCGGCCCGAATTCTTCGAGAATGCTGGTTCCAGGGGCGTAACCGATGAGCCGCGTCGTCCTGTTCATTGCGCTTCGCCAGCTCTGGGACCGCAAGCTGCTCAACGGCATCGCCGTGCTCGGTGTCACGCTCGGCGTGCTCACGCTGATCGGCATCAACGGCATCATGCAGGGGTTTCAGCAGAAGTTTTTGGGCAACATCATCAAGATCAGCCCCCACGTCACCATCTTCGACAAGGAGCTTCGTCCCGCGCCCAGCTTGGCCGCGCTCTACACCGGCGACCTCGTCGTCGCGCGCGTGTCGCACGAGGCCCCGAGCGACCGGCAGCTGCGCATCCGCAGGCCGGACGAGATCGTCCACGCCCTCGAGGCGATGGACGGCGTGAGCGGTGCGGCGGCGTCGGTCGTCGGCTCGGCCGTCGTCTCGTTCGGGCCCAAGCAGTACCCCGTCGATCTGCGCGGCATCGTCGCGGCCAAGCAAGAGCGAGCCACTCCGCTCGCCGCGTACGCCAAGTCGGGCAGCTTCCGCGCGCTCGACGTCACGCCCGACGGCATCCTCCTCGGATCGGGCGTCGCGAGTCGCATCGGCGCCAAGCTCGGCGACCAGCTCATCGTCGGTTCGCCCGCGGGGCAGCGGCTCACGATGCGCGTCGTGGGCGTGTTCGAGTGCGAGATCCCGCCCGTCGACGCGAGCCGCGTGTACGTCTCGCTGCAGAACGCGCAGATCCTCCTCGGTAAGCCCGACGTCGTGTCGCGCGTCGACGTGCGGCTCGTCGACTC
>CALKVR010001035.1 GCA_938004815.1 uncultured Polyangiaceae bacterium
CCCCAAGCCAGTCATCGCCTTCGCCGGCCGCGAGGTCGCGAGCTGGGGCCGGCCCATCATCACGACCTCTCTCGGTCTCGAGGTCACACCCTAGCGAGAACGGGTACAGCCCCGAAACCGCCGACAATGACGCAGGTTTCGGTTCATGGTACCCCCGGCGCGCCATGAAAAAGGCGCTCGTCACCGGGATCACCGGTCAGGATGGCTCGTATCTCGCGGAGCTCTTGCTCGAGAAGGGCTACGAGGTCCACGGGGTGGTTCGGCGCTCGAGCAGCTTCAACACCGAGCGCATCGATCACCTGTACGTCGACCCGCACGATCGCGACGCTCGCCTGTTCCTGCACTACGGCGATCTGAACGACGCCTCGAGCCTGCAGACCATCGTGGGCGACGTGCAGCCCGACGAGGTCTACAACCTGGGCGCGCAGAGCCACGTGCGCGTCTCGTTCGACATCCCCGAGTACACCGGCGAGATCACCGCGCTCGGCACGGTGCGCCTGCTCGAGGCCATCCGCAAGCTCGGCGTCAAGTGCCGCTTCTACCAGGCGAGCTCGAGCGAGCTCTACGGCAAGGTCGTCGAGACGCCGCAGCGCGAGACGACGCCGTTCCACCCGCGCAGCCCCTACGCCGTCGCCAAGGCGTATTCGTTCTACATGACGCAGAACTACCGCGAGGCGTACGGCATGTTCGCGACGAACGGGATCCTGTTTAACCACGAAAGCAGTCGTCGCGGGGAGACCTTCGTCACGCGCAAGATCACGCGCGCGGTGGGCCGCATCAAGCACGGCCTGCAAAAGGATCTGTACCTCGGCAACCTGGACGCGAAGCGCGACTGGGGCCACGCCAAGGACTACGTCGAGGCGATGTGGCTGATGCTCCAGCACAGCGTTCCTGACGATTTCGTCATCGGAACGGGTGAGACCCACGCGGTCAGCGAGTTCGCAGAAAAGGCGTTCGCGCACGTTGGGCTCGCGGCCAAAGACTTCATCAAGATCGATCCGCGGTACTTCCGCCCCGCCGAGGTGGACCTGCTGCTGGCCGACCCGACCAAGGCGAAAGAGGTCCTGGGCTGGCAGCCGAAGATCGGGTTCGACGAGCTGGTTCGCATGATGGTCGAGAGCGATCTGGAGCTGGCCGCCCGTGAGAAGCGCGCCCGTGGTTGACGCGATGACGGACAGCACCGGCGGGGCGACGAGCCCGGCCACGCCGCCTGCGGCCGCCACCGCCTTCGAGGAGCGCGAGCGCGAGCGGCGCCGCCGGCGGGTGGCGCGCTACGACGAGCTCGCCGCGCTGCGCGAGAGAAAGGCCGGGCTGCGCCGCTACTACCTCGCCCAGCTCCGGCGCCTGATCGGCAGCTTCGTGATGCCCGACGCGCGCGTCCTCGAGGTCGGGTGCGGGTTCGGCGATCTGCTCGCCTCGCTGCCGGGGTCGCGGCGCGTCGGGGTCGACGTCTCCGCCCGCATGGTCGACATCGCGCGATCGCGGCACCCCGAGCTCGATCTCCACGTGGCCGACGTCGAGCACGACGAGCTACCCGCCGGCCCCTATGACGTCATCGTCCTCTCCGACGTCGTCGGGCACCTCGACGACATCCTGGTCGCGCTCGAGCGGCTGGTCCCGCTCCTCGCCCCCGGCGGCCGCGTGGTCGTGACGTATTACAACTTCGCGTGGGAGCCGATCCTCCGCGCCGCCGAGACGGCGGGGCTGAAAGAGCCGTGGCCCGAGCAGAACTGGCTCTCGATGAACGATCTCGCGAACATCCTGACGCTGGCCGATCTCGAGGTCGTGCGCCAGGGCACCGACGTCCTCGTCCCCGTGCCGGTGCCGGGCCTCTCCGAGGTCGCGAACCGCGTCGGCGCCAAGGTGCCGATCGTCCGCGGGGGCGCGCTGGTGCAGTACTTCATCGCGCGCCATGTCCCCGCGCGCCTCCCCGACGCGCTGCCGAGCGTGAGCGTCATCTGCCCCTGCCGCAACGAGAAGGGCAACATCCGCGAGGCGGTCCTGCGCACGCCCGTGATGGGCTCGGGCACCGAGCTCATCTTCGTCGACGGGAGCTCGAGCGACGGCACGGTCGAGGAGATCGAGGCCGTGATCCGCGAGCACGAAGCGGCGCAGCGCACCGCGCCGCCCGGCGCGCCTCGGCTCTCGCTCTCGCTCGTGCACCAGGGCGACGGCAAGGGCAAGGGCGACGCCGTTCGCAAAGGCTTCGCGGCCGCCAAGAACGACGTGCTCATGATCCTCGACAGCGATCTGACGGTGCCGCCCGAGGACCTGCCCAAGTTCTACCGCGCGCTCGTCGCGGGCAAGGGCGAGTTCATCAACGGCGTGCGCCTCGTCTATCCGATGGAGGGTGAGGCGATGCGGTTCTTGAACCACCTCGGCAACAAGTTCTTCAGCCTGGCGCTCTCGTGGCTGCTCGAGCAACCGATCAAGGACTCGCTGTGCGGCACCAAGGTGCTCTACCGCCGCGCGTACGATCGCATCGCCCAGAACCGCGCCTTCTTCGGCGAGTTCGACCCGTTCGGCGACTTCGACCTCTTGTTCGGCGCGGCGCGGCTCAACATGAAGATCGTCGACTTACCCGTGAGGTATCGAGCCCGAACCTATGGCGACACGAAGATATCGCGCTTCGCCCACGGCTTTTTGTTACTGAAAATGACTGCTTTCGGGTTCAAGAAGCTCCGCTGGGGCGGCTGAGCGTCGCATCGCGCGCCACTTTCCCAGTCTCGTAGCCGATAATCTTGTCGGTAAGGCGGTCTGACCGATGTCACAATTCGTCGGACCCTCAAGGAGTGGCTAGAATCGCCGCTCACCATGCGGCACGTTCGGAGCGTGGGGCCGGGGGGGAATGAGCGACGAGCGTAAGCTCAAGCTGCTGCTGATCGAGGATTCGGACGACGACGCGACGCTCGTGCTCCACGAGCTGAGGCGCGGCGGCTTCGACTTCGACGTCGAGCGTGTGCAGACGGAGCCCGCGCTGGAGGCGGCGCTCGATCGGGGCAAGTGGGACATCGTCATCTCGGACTATTCGCTCCCGCGCCTCGACGCGCCCACCGCGTTCGGGATCGCCAAGGCCAAGCAGCCCGACGTTCCGTTCATCATCGTGTCGGGCACCGTGGGTGAAGAGACCGCGGTCGAGGCGATGAAGCTCGGCGTGCAGGACTACGTCCTGAAGGGCAAGCTCGTGCGCCTCTGCCCCGCGGTCGAGCGCGAGCTCCGCGAACGGCAACGTCGCCGAAGCGCCGACGCCGCTCTCCGGAGCTCGGAGGAGGCGCTCCGGCGGACCGAGGAGCAGCTCCGCCAGGCTCAGAAGATGGAGGCGGTGGGCCGCCTGGCTGGCGGCATCGCCCACGACTTCAACAACCTCCTCTCGGTCATCATGAGCTTCGCCACCCTCGCCGGCCAGGGCGTGCGGCGCGGCGATCCGCTCCTGGCCGATCTCGACGAGATCAAGAAGGCGAGCGAGAGAGCGGCCGAGCTGACGCGCCAGCTGCTCGCTTTCGGTCGCCAGCAAGTCCTCGAGCCATCGGTGATCGACCTGCGGCAGGTGGTGCTCGGCATCGAGAAGATGCTGCGTCGCGTGCTCGGCGAAGACGTCGAGCTCTCGATCCTCGGCCCGATCGGCCTCGGGCGTGTGCACGCCGACGTCGGTCAGATCGAGCAGGTCATCCTGACCCTGGTGGTGAACGCGCGCGACGCCATGCCCCAGGGCGGCAAGCTCACGATCGAGCTCTGCGACGTCGATCTGGGGCCCGACTACGCCGCCGGCCACGTGGGCGTCACGCCGGGGCCATACGTGCTCATGGCCGTCACCGACACCGGCCACGGCATGGACGCTGCTACGCAGGCGCGGATCTTCGAGCCGTTCTTCACCACCAAGGACGTCGACAAGGGCACCGGCCTCGGCCTCTCTACCGTTTTCGGGATCGTGCGGCAGAGCGGCGGGCACATCTGGGTCTACAGCGAGGTCGGCACCGGGACGACGTTCAAGGTCTACTTGCCGCGCACCGACCTCCCCGCCGGAAAGCCCAACCGCAGCAGCGTCGGCCCCGTCCGACTGAACGGCGACGAGACGATCCTCGTCGTCGAGGACGACCCCCAGGTGCGGACGATCATCACGACGGTGCTCCGACGGTATGGCTACAGCACGCTCGACGCGCCGAGCGGGGCCGAAGCGTTGCTCATCGCCGAGAAATACCCCGCCACGATCGATCTCCTCGTCACCGACGTCGTGATGCCACGGATGAGCGGGCGCGAGCTGGCCGAGCGCCTGGCTCCGCTACGCCCAAAGATGAAGGTCCTGTTCATGTCGGGGTACGCCGGCAACTCGATCGTCCACCACGGCGTGCTCGAGTCGGGGATCGCCTTCTTGCAGAAGCCGATCACCCCCGAGACGCTCGCGCAGGGCGTGCGCGCGGTGCTGGACAAGGACGCGAGCGGCGAGCCGTGACGGCCCTCGGCGCCCCCGAGCCGCTGCTCCTCTGGCGCGCCGCGGGGAGGCTCTGCGCGCTGCCGCTCGGCAGCGTGATCGAGACGATGCGCCCCTTGCCCACGACCGCGGTCGACGGCACCCCGCCGTTCGTCGTCGGGGTCGCGATGGTGCGCGGCCGAGCGACGCCGGTGGTCGACGCGGCCGCCCTGCTCGGCACGCCCGGCGAGCCAGCCTCGCGTTGGCTCACCCTTCGGGTCGGCTCGCGCGCGGTCGCGCTGGCGGTGTCGGAGGTCGTCGGCGTCGAGGCGCGAGGGGGCGAGCGGCAGCAGACGTTGCCGCCGCTCCTCGAGGCAGCGGCGCACGCCTCCCTCCAGGCCCTCGCGACGCGCGACGCCGAGCTGCTCCACGTCCTCGATGGCGCGCGCATGCTCGACGACGCGGCGTGGGCGTCGCTTCCATCCGAGGCGCCGCCTCGATGAGCGTCTCGTCGCACGACTTCGATCGGTTCACGCGCGTCGTGGGCGCGCGCCTCGGGCTCGCCGTCGACGGGACGCGCGCCGCGCATGCCGAAGAGGTGTTGGTGGAGCGCGCCAAGCGGTGCGGCGGCACCGTTGCGAGCTACGTTGCCGCGCTCGAGCGCGGCGCATCGGCCGACGAGTGGGGGGCCCTCGCCCAAGGCCTCACCGTGCGTGAGACCTACTTCTTTCGTCACCGCGACCAGTTCGACGCGCTCTGTGAGGTCGCGCTCCCCGCGCGCGCCGAGCGTCGCATCCCCGGTGGCGCGCTCCGCATCCTCTCTGCCGGGTGCGCGTCGGGCGAGGAAGCGTACTCGCTCGCCATCGCCGCACGCGGCGTCGCGGGGCCATGGTCCGGCGTCGAGGTCGTCGGCCTCGACGTCGTGAGCGCCGCTCTCGAGAAAGCGCGTCGGGGCCGCTACACGCGCTGGGCGCTGCGCGACGTCGACGAGAACATGGAGGCTCGCTGGTTTCGCCGCGACGGCGCCGAGCACGTCCTCGCGGACGAGATCGTCCGCGCCGTCCGATTCGAGGAGCACAACCTCGCGAGCGAGCTACGCGAGACGCTGCGCGGCAGCTTCGACGTCGTCTTCTGTCGGAACGTGCTCATGTATCTGCTCCCGGACGTCGCGCGCATGGTCGTCGCCGGCTTGGCGCGGGCGCTCGCGCCAGGGGGCTACCTGTTCCTCGGGCACGCCGAGACCTTGCGCGGGCTCTCGACGGCGTTCCATCTCCGCAGCACGCACGAGACGTTCTACTACCAGCTCCGAGACGACGGCGACGACCTCGAGCTCGAGCCGCCTCCGCCACCGGACGCGCCGCCGGTCGACGGGGGTTGGGCCGACGCCATCTTCCGGGCCTCGCACCGCGTGCGGCACCTCGCCGAGGTACAGCACGCGAAGACCGACACGGGCGATCCGATCGATCGCGCGCGTGATCTCCTGCGCGAGGAGCGCTTCGCGCAGGCGTTGGCGGTGCTCCACGACGCCCCCGACGCGCGGGCGTCGGTCGACCCCGAGGTGCTCATTCTCCGCGCGGTGCTCCAGACCCACCACGGCGATATCACCGCGGCCGAGCAGACGTGCGGCGACATCCTCGCGGTCGACGATCTCCACGCCGGCGCGCGCTACGTCCTCGCGCTCTGTCGCGAGGCGCAGGGGCAGCTGGGCCTCGCGGCCGATCTCGATCGCGCCGCCATCCACCTCGATCCGACGTTCGCGATGCCGCACCTCCACCTGGGCCTGATGGCTCGGCGCTCCGGTGACGCTGACACCGCGCGGCGCGCTCTCGAACGGGCGGCGTCGCTCCTGGCCGGCGAAGACCCGGCCCGGCTGCTCCTCTTCGGCGGCGGCTTCGGTCGCGACGCGCTCGTCGCGCTTTGCCGGGCCGAGCTCCGGGCATTGGAGGCGTCGAGATGACGGGCGAGCGCGACGGTATCGCCCCACGCGTCTTCTCGATGCGGGCCGCGTTCGACGCCGCCTTCGCGGAGGAGTCCCGAGAGGTCGCCGGCGACCACGAAGACTTTCTCACCGTGCGCGCGAGAGGTGAAAGGCTCGCCATCCGACTGCGCGAGGTGGCGTCTCTCCACGCCGACCTGCGCGTCACGCCGCTGCCGAGCGAGGACCCGCGCGTCGTCGGGGTCGCCGCCATCCGCAGTCGCGTGGTCGCGGTGTTCGATCTGGGCGCGCTCCTCGGCGCTGCAGCCGCTGGTGCGGCACCGGCGCGGCTCCGCTGGGCGGCCCTGGTGCGCGATCGCGACAGCGCGGTCGCGTTCGAGACGTTGGAGGGTCACGTGCGGCAGCCGGCGGGCTCGGCCGCGGACGAGATCGTCGAGCTGGAAGGCGCGCGCATCCCTGTGCTCGCGCTCTCCCGGCTGCTCACGACAGGGCGTGGGGACACGTAAATCGAGAGGCGGGCATGACGGACAGTTGGACCTTCGGACGAAAGATCGCGGCAGGCTTCGCGGTGGTGGTGGCGCTCTCGCTGGCGATCGCGATCGTGGCGGTCTACGCGCTGCGGAGCGCGGTCGAGGCAAAAGATCACGTGATCGAGAACGAGGCGCGGGCCGCGTTCGAGGCCGAGGGCCTCGAGCTCGCGGTGGAGCGCGGGGTGACCGACAGCCGCACGTTCTTGCTCACCGGCAGCGAGGAGTACGCGGCGCGGGCCGACAAGCAACGAGAGGTCTTTCTCGAGGCGTTCGCCAAGCTGCGCGGCAGCATCCGGGACCCGGAGCGGCTGGGGCTCCTCGACGCGGTGGCACGCGCCGAGAGCGAGTACCACACCGAGCGCATCGCTACCGTAGAGGCGCGTCGCAAGGGTGTCCCTGCCGACGCGCTGACCCAGATGCTGACGGAGCGCGCCATCCCGAGGCGCCGTGCGCTCACCGAGCGGCTCTCGGCCTTCGGCGAGGCGACCGAGCGCGTCCTCGGCGCCGCCAAGGCCGACGCGAGCCAGGCCGCGAGCTCCGCCGAGAAGCTCGTCCTTGGCATCGGCGCGGCCGCGCTCCTGGCCGCGATCGTGATCGCGGCCGCGCTCGCGCGGGCGCTCGGGCGCCAGATCGGCCTCTCGATCAGCCAGATCCGCAGCTCGTCTACCGAGCTCCAGTCGGCCGCGACCCAGCAGGCGACCGGCGCGCGCGAGCAGGCCACCTCGATGAACGAGATTTCCACCACCATCACCGAGCTCCTCGCGACGTCGCGTCAGATCGCCGAGAGCGCGCAGCGCGTCGCCGACATCGCCGAGAAGACGGCCACCACGGCTCGGGCGGGCGACGGCACGCTGTCCAAAGCGAGCGAGCTGATCACGACGAGCAAGAAGCAGGTCGACACGATCGTGACGCACATGCTCGATTTGGGCCGCAAATCACAGCAGATCGGGGCCGTGCTACAGATCGTCTCCGAGCTCGCCGAGCAGACCAACATCCTCGCCATCAACGCCACCATCGAGGCGGCGGGCGCCGGCGAGGCGGGTCGGCGGTTCGGGGTGGTCGCGGACGAGATCCGCAAGCTGGCCGATCGCGTCGGCGGCTCGACGAAGGAGGTCCGCTCGCTCATCGAAGACATCCGCAGCGCCGTCAACACGACGGTGATGGCCACCGAGACGGGCTCCAAGGCCGCCGACGCCGGCGTGCGGCAGTTCGTGGACATGGCGGCCGCGTTCAAGCAGATCTCGGCGATGGTCGCGACCACCACCGAGGCCGCGCGCGAGATCGGCCTCTCGACGAAGCAGCAATCCACCGCGGTCGAGCAGGTGAACATCGCGATCGCGAGCGCGGCCCAGGCGAGCCGCGAGACCGAGGCGAGCTCGACCCAGACCCTCGCGACGGCGTCGCAGCTCGCCGGGATCTCCAAGGATCTCGTTCGCCTGGTCCAGGTCCCCGCCAGCGGTTAGTCACCGAGTGAGCAGCGTCGACCCTTTCAAATACTTTCGCGTCGAGGCGCGCGAGCTCTGCGAACAGCTCGCGCAGAGCCTCGAGGCGTTGGAGCGCGATCGCGCCGAGGTCGAGCGCATTCTTCGGGTCGCCCACACGTTGAAGGGCGCCGCGCGCGTCGTCCGACTCCCGGACATCGCAGAGAGAGCGCATGCTCTCGAGCAGCTCGCGGTGCCCCTGCGCGAGCCCGAGCGCGCGGTCGACCGCGCCGCCGTCGAGGCGATGGTCGCGCTCGTCGACGCCATCGTGGGCCTGCTTCCGGCTGCGCCGGCCGCGTCCGCCGCCGCCGAGCCGCAGGCGACGGCCCCCGCCGGCGCCGCGGCGCGAGACGAGGTCGCCGACGATGCTTTCCGAACCGTGCGGACCGACGTCGCCGAGATGGATGCCCTCCTGGTCGGGATCGGCGAGGTGCTGGTCGAGGTGTCGCGTCTCCGGCGATCGGTCGAGGACCACGCGGCCGAGCTGCCGGCCGCGCTCGAGCGCTCGCTCGCCACGGGCATCGAGCAGATCGGTCGCGAGCTCGAACAAACGCGCTCGGCGGCCGAGCTCCTGCGCCTCGTGCAGGTGCGGACGATCTTTCCCGCCCTCGGCCGTACGGCGCGCGATCTGGCGCGCTCCGCAGGCAAGTCGGTGGTCTTCGAGGGCGTCGGCGGCGACACGCGGCTCGAAGGGCACCTCGTCCAAAAGGTGCACGCGGCGCTGGTTCAGGCGGTGCGGAACGCGGTCGCGCACGGGCTCGAGACCGAAGCCGAGCGCACCTCCGCCGGCAAGCCCGCGTCCGGGTCGATTCGCCTCGAGGTCGTCAGCCGCGGCCGCCGAGTGTCGTTCCGCTGCATCGACGACGGTCGCGGCATCGACGTTCCGCGGGTCGAGCGGGTTCTTCGCGCTCGTGGCGTGATCGCGGCCGACGAGTCGCCCGGTGACGACGCGATCGTCCGGCGCCTCGTCGAGCGCCCGGTCTCGACGGCGTCGGCGGTGACCGAGCTGGCCGGTCGCGGCGTCGGCCTCGACGTGATCCGCGAAGCCGCGGCCGAGCTCGGGGCCGAGCTCTCGATCACCACCCGAGCGGGCCGCGGCACCACCGTCGAGATCGATGCTCCTGTCTCCATCGCAGCGATGGACGTCATCGAGGTCGAGGCAGCGGGCGCGCGGGTGCTGTTTCCTCTCGCCTCCGTCGCTCACACGTTCCGCGCCGCGGCTTCGGAGATCGTCCGCGGGGCCGACCACGACGCGCTCGTGGTCGACGGAGCGCCCTTGCCCTTCGCGCCGGTGGACGTCCTCCTAGACCGGGCGCGCAAGGAGCGCACGAACGTTTGGTCTGCCCTCGTGCTCGGCGCGGGCGCCGACCGCGCGGTGTTGGGCGCCGACCGCGTCGTCGGCGTGTCGGCCGTGCTCGTCCGCCCCGTGCCCGCGTCGGCCGCGCCGCGCGCGATCGTGGCGGGTGAGCTCCAGCTCGTCGTCGATACCGACACGGCCGTCCGCTCGGCGCGCAGCGTCCGCGCGGCGCCCGCCCCGTCGCGCCGCGAGAAGCGTAAGATCCTGGTCGTCGACGACTCGCTCACGACGCGAATGCTGGAGAAGAGCATCCTCGAGTCCGCCGGTTACGAGGTCGCGCTGGCGGTCTCGGGTGAAGAGGCGATGGAGATGATCACCCGCGAGCGCTACGCCCTGTTCCTAGTCGACGTCGAGATGCCCGGCATGGACGGCTTCACGTTCGTGGAGCGCACGCGCGCGGACCCAGCGTTCGCGACGACCCCCGCGATACTCGTCACGTCGCGGAGCAGCGACGACGACAAGCGGAGGGGGCACGACGCGGGCGCCAGCGACTACATCGTCAAGGGCGCGTTCGACCAGTCGGCTCTTTTGTCGCGCATCGAGGCGCTGCTGCGATGACCGCTGGCAAGACGCGCGTCCTGGTCGTCGAAGACTCGCTCACGGTTCGCCGTCGCATCTGCGACGTGCTTTCGGCCGACGAGGGGCTCGTGGTCATCGCCGAGGCCGAGGACGGCAGGCGAGCCATCGAGCTCTGCCAGGAGCTGCGGCCCGACGTCGTCACGATGGACATGATGCTGCCGGGCCTGACGGGCCTGGCGGCGACCGAGTACATCATGGCGTACTGTCCGACGCCGATCCTGATCGTCTCGTCGTCACTCAACCGGGGCGAGCTGTTTCGCACGTACGACGCTCTCGCGGCGGGTGCGGTCGACGGGCTGGACAAGCCCCTCGGCGACGAGCCCGAGGGCGACTGGGAGCGACGCCTGGTGGCGGCGGTCAAGCTGGTCGCGCGCATCCGCGTCATCACGCATCCGCGGGCGCGCCTCCGGTCCGTCACCCGGCCGACCGAGGCGCCGCCGATCATCATCGAGGGCGGTGACCGCGAGCACGACGTCGTCGCCATCGGCGCTTCGACCGGCGGTCCGGGCGCCCTGGCCGAAATCCTTCGCGCGCTGCCAGCCGACTATCCCATACCGGTGCTCATCGTGCTCCATCTGGGCGAGCCGTTCGGGACGGCGCTCGCGGAGTGGCTCGACGGTCAGTCGAGGCTGGCCATTTCGTACGCCACCGAGGGCGAGCCCATCCGCGGGCGGCGCGGCGTCGCGCTGCTCGCACCTCCAGGTGCTCACCTCTCCGTTCGGGGGGGTCGCGCGCACCTGACCGCCGACCCGCCGCGCCACTCGTGCCGCCCCTCGGTCGACGTGCTGTTCGAGTCCGTTGCACGGGAGCACGGTCCGCACGCAGCCGGGTTCCTGCTCACCGGCATGGGCAAAGACGGCGCCAAGGGTCTCCTCGAGATGCGCCACGCGGGCAGCCTGACGGTGGCGCAAGACGAGCGGACCAGCGTCGTCTACGGGATGCCTCGCGAGGCGGTGCTCATCGGCGCAGCCGAGCGCCAGCTGCCCCTCGACGCGATCGTCGCCATGATCGCCTCGCTGAAGACGGCGGAGACCTGACGGTGCCGGCCACCGCTCTCATCGTCGACGACAGCCTCACGGTCCGGATGGATCTAAAGGACGCGTTCGAGGGCTCGTCGCTCACCATCGTGCCCTGCGCGTCGCTCGGCGAGGCGCGCGCCGCGCTCGCACAGCACGACGTAGCCGTCATCGTCCTCGACGTGATGTTGCCCGATGGCGACGGCATCACGTTCCTGGACGAGCTGCGCGACGATCCGCGTCACGCGACGACGCCGGTGCTGCTGCTCTCGACCGAGGCCGAGGTGAAGGATCGCGTGCGCGGTCTGAAGAGCGGCGCCGACGACTACGTCGGCAAGCCATACGACAAGGCCTATGTGGTGTCGAAGGCGCTCGCGCTCGTGAAGGCGCGGTCTGCGCCGGTCGCCGCCGAGGTCACCGTGCTCGCGATCGACGACAGCCCGACGTTTCGCGAGGCGTTGCGCGAGATCCTCGAGCGAGCTGGCTACCACGTCATCACCGCTGCCTCTGGTGAAGAGGGGCTGCGACTCGTCGCCGACCGCCGCCCCGACGCGGTCGTCGTCGACGGTGTCCTGCCGGGGATCGATGGCTCGACCGTCATCCGGCGCATGCGCCTCGACGCGGCGCTGCGAATGATCCCTTGCGTCTTGCTCACGGCCTCGGACGACGAGAACTCCGAGGTGCGCGCGCTCGACGCCGGGGCCGACGCGTTCGCGCGCAAGGACCAGAACGCCGACGTGCTGCTCGCGAAGCTGCAGGCCGTCTTGCGCCGCGCCACGTCTCCGGCGGCGGCCGAGGCGAGCGTGCTCGGGCCCAAGAAGATCCTCGCGGTCGACGACAGCCCCACGTACCTGGCCGCGGTGTCGCAAGCTCTCCGGGGCGAGGGATACGAAGTGGTGCAGGCGCGCTCGGGCGAGGAGGCGATCGAGGCGCTCGCGATCGAGCGCGTCGACTGCATCCTGCTCGACCTGCTCATGCCGGGCATCGGGGGCAAAGAGACGTGCCGCCGCATCAAGGCCGCGCCGGTGGTGCGCGACATCCCGCTCATCATGCTGACGTCGGTCGACGACCACGCCTCGATGATCGATGGCCTCGCAGCTGGCGCAGACGACTACGTAGCCAAGTCGAGCGAGACCGAGGTGCTGCGCGCGCGCGTGCGCGCCCAGCTCAGGCGAAAGCAGTTCGAGGACGAGAACCGCCGCATCCGCGACAACCTGCTCAAGCACGAGATCGAGGCCGCCGAGGCGCGCGCGGCGCGCGAGCTCGCAGCCACCCGCGCCGCTTTGATCGTCGAGCTCGAGTTCAAGAATCGCGAGCTCGAGGCGTTCGGCTCTGCGGTGTCGCACGATCTCAAGGCGCCGCTGCGAGCCATTCAGGGCTTCAGCAGGATCCTCGACGAGTCGGCCGGCGAGCGCCTGGACGACGAGGGCCGCGACTACCTGCGCCGGATCGTCGCCGCGTCGACGCGGATGGGCGAGCTCGTCGACGACCTGCTCGAGCTCTCGCGCCTCGCCTACGGCACGCTGGGGCGCCAGCGCATCGACATCGGGGCTCTCGCCGCCGGGGTGCTACGCGATCTCGCCGCCAAGGAGCCCCTACGCGGGGTCACCACCGAGGTCGCGACCGATCTGATCGCCCAAGCCGACCCACGCCTGACACGCATCCTGCTCGAGAACCTGCTCGGCAATGCGTGGAAGTTCACCCGCGACGCGGCCACGCCCCGCATCGACGTCGACCGCCTCGAGACGCCGCGGGGCCACGCGTTTCGCGTGCGCGACAACGGCGCCGGCTTCGATCCGGCGTACGCGAGCAAGCTGTTCGTACCGTTTCAGCGGCTCCACGCGACGAGCGAGTTTCCGGGCACCGGCATCGGGCTCGCGACGGTGAAGCGGGTCGTCGACCGCCACGGGGGCGCGGTCTGGGCCGAGAGCAGCCCCGGTGCGGGCGCGTCGTTCTACTTCACGCTCGAGGCACCCACCCTCCCACCGTGAGCTCGGGCCTGGCGGGAAAGGTCTGCTCTGGCCGCACCCCATCCTACGTCGCCATCGCCCGAGCCGAGCGATCGCTCAAGTCGCTGCGGGAACGTGCCGCATTTGCCAGACGGCGCGGTACGCTGGAAGGCTTCTTTGGACGTCGCCACTTTACGAATCAAGGGTCCCGGCTTCGACGAGCTCCCCGACTGGGACTCGGAGCGGACGCTGGTGGTCGTCTTCTTTCCCCCCCGATGGTCGGGCGCGCTCGACCAGCTCGCGACGCAGTTTCCACGATCCCAGGTGGTAGGGTGCTCGACGGCGGGCGAGATCTTCGCCAACAAGGTCCTCGACGACAGCGTGATC
>CALKVR010001036.1 GCA_938004815.1 uncultured Polyangiaceae bacterium
GAGGCCTGGGGGCATCGCCCGAGCGCGCGCTTCAGCTCGACCGCCAGGGCGCCGGCACGCGCCATGGGGTCGAGCGCGTCGAAGCTCTTCTCCAGGACCGCCGGCACGGGCTCGCGCCTTCCGCCGGGGAGGCCCGCCAAGACGTGGACGCTCGCGCCGTCTCCTAGCGCCCTGAAGAAGGCCTCGAGCCGCGCCAGCGCCTCGATCGTCGCGTCGAGGGCGACCGCGGTCGACCGCGGCACCGGAAAGCCGGCCTCGCGCATCATCTTGCGCCGCTCGTCGACGAGCTTCGCGGCCTCGTCCCCCGCCTCGGTGGTCTTGCCCTCGACCGCGAACACCTTGCCGTCGAACGCGACGAGGGTGGCATCTTCGGGGATGCTCGCGCCGTCGGCGGCCTGGGGCAGCGTAATCGCCGGCGGCACCGGGACGCGCGACGCCGCGACGTCGAGGGGGCCGAGCCGCTCGCGGAGGGCCTCCGCCTTGGCGCACATCCCCGCCGACGCGGCCGATGCGCTCGGCGGCGCGCTCGCCCCGCCGTCGCAGGCGAAGAGAAGGGACAGGCAGAGGGCAGCCCGCATGCGGAACATTGTGGCTGCAATCGTACGAAAAAGCGGCCCTTTCTTCCCGGCTATCGCCCGGGTATCGATCGAGACGAAATGGTCCTGCGCACCCTCGTCGCCGCCTCGCTCCTCGCCGCCTGCAGCGGCTCCACCCCCGACACCACGGCGCCAGACAGCGAGGGCGCGCCCGACGCGTCGGGGGCGAAGCAGAGCAAGGGGATCGCGATCGAGTCCGACATCGGCGCGATGAACGAGAGCGAAGTGCTCGCGACCTTCGAGAAGTCGCAAGGGGCGCTCATGAGCTGCTTTCAGTCGGGGGCGGGCCGGCTCCGCTTCCTTGGCGGCAAGGTTCGGTTTCACCTGCGTGTCGATCAGAGCGGCGCGGTGAAGAGCGCGCACCTGCTCGCGTCGACCCTCGGCGATCGCCAGACCGAGGACTGCATGCTCGGCGTCGTGCGGGGCAAGTCGTGGCCCGCGCCGCAGGGCGGGCGCGAAGGGATCGCCGAGACCGAGTTCGCGTTCGATCCCTCGAGCGACGTTCGGGAGCCCGTCGACTGGGACCCGGCGGACGCGGGCAAGAACGTCCCCTCGGCCAAGGCCGCGCTCGGCAAGTGCCGAAAGCAGGCGAGCGCGGGGGCCATCACGGCCACGCTCTACGTCGACACCGACGGCTCCGTCATGGCCGTCGGCGTGTCCGGCGAGTCAGCCGCCACCGAAGAGGCGGCGAGCTGCGTCGTCGCCGCCATCCAGGCCATCAAATTCAACTCCCCCGGCTCCTACGCCGCGAAGATGACCCTCGCCGAGTAGCCCCCACCTCAGCAGGCGCTGACGACGAGGAGCGTCAGGATGCCGAGGAAGGCGATGAACGCGAAGAACACCAGGAAGAGCTTGCCCAGGTAGGGCCGCAGGAACTTCCACCCGTACTCTTTCACGAGGCGCCAGAGCAGCTTCAGGATCTCTTTGATCGGGCGGTTCATCGGGCTCCCTTGTTCCTAACGCAATCCAACGTAGCAACCATCTTACGTTTGGCGAGGGTAAGAAGCGTTAACCCCGCCGGCCGAAACCTCAGCGTAGAACGTTTCGCGCCACGACCATGCGCTGGATTTCGCTCGTCCCCTCGTAAATGCGGGTGACCCGGACGTCGCGGTAGTACCGCTCGATGGGAAAGTCTTTCACGTAGCCGTAGCCGCCGTGGATCTGGAGGCACCGGTCGACCACCCGGCCCGCGGCCTCGCTCGCGTAGAGCTTCGCCATCGCCGCCTCTTTGCTGAACACGCGGCCGGACTCTTTGAGCCACGCGGCGCGGAGCGTCAGGAGCCGCGCCGCGTCGAGCTCGGTCTTGCTGTCGGCAAGCGGCCACTGAATGCCCTGGAAGCCGGCGATGGGCTGGCCGAACTGCTTGCGATCTTTCGCGTAAGCGACACCTGCTTCGAGCGCCGCCGTCGCGATCCCGATGGCCTGCGAGGCGATGCCGATGCGCCCCCCGTCGAGCGCCATCATCGCGATCTTGAACCCGCCGTCTGGCTGCCCGAGCAGCGCCGAGGCCGGCACCCGCACCCCCTCGAACGAGAGCGACACCGTGTTCGAGGCGCGGAGCCCGAGCTTGTCCTCGTGCTTGCCGACCTTGAGCCCGGGCGCGCCGCCCTCGACCAAGAAGCAGCTGATCGCCTTGGTCCCGGCGGAGAGATCGCCGGTTCGCGCCCACACCACGAAGACGCCGGCGTGCGAGCCGCTCGTGATCCACTGCTTTTGCCCGTCGATGACCCAGGCGTCACCGTCGCGCCGGGCGGTCGTGCGCATGCCCCCGGGGTCGCTCCCGGCCTCGGGCTCGCTGAGGGCGAACGACCCCGCGACGTACTCGCCCGACGTGAGCCTCGGCACGTACCGGCTCTTTTGCTCGTCGGTCCCGAAGCGCGTGATCACCTCACCGACCATGTTGGTCACCGCCATCGTGACGGCGGTCGAGGCGCAACCCCGCGCGACCTCCATCATGGCCAGCGCGTAGGCGACGACGCCCGCCTCGGCGCCGCCGAGGGCGGACGGGATGTTCACGCCCATCAGGCCGAGCTTCGCGAGCTCGCCGAGGATCTCGGTGGGAAACCGCTCGGTCCGATCGAGCTCCGACGCGACCGGCACGATCGCTCGGTCGACGAACTGTCGCGTGGTCTCTTGAATGAGCGCCTGCGTCTCGGTGAGCTCGAGCTCCATGTCCGGGGCGGGATCGCACGCGCGCGGGACGCGAGCAAGCGAGAGTTGTCTCTTCTGCTGGCGAGGCGGCCCAAGCCGCAGCCGGTGCGGTATAACGGGTGCCGGAGCGGCAGCGCTGGCTGATGGGCTTCTTGTCCGGACTTTCTAACCCCCGAACCCCCTCACCGCGTGAGGGGGGCGCGGCGTGCTGTTTCGCGGTCGCGACCGCCTGGCTCGCGGTCGGCTGCTCGACGTCGCGCGAGCCTCCCGGGGTCGAGGCTGCCGTTCCCCCCACCTCGGACGTGGCCGCGCCGGCTTCGGCGGAGCCACCGCCGGCCGCTTCGATCCCGAGCGCCACCGCCGCGGCGTCGGCCACGACGACGGCATCGGCTCCGGCAGCGCCAGCGCCGCCGCCCGGAGACCGCATCTACGCGAAGGCTCGCTTCGTCTGGATCCAGGCCGCCCCGCGAGCGAGCCGCGGCTGGATCGGGTATTTGACGCTCGGCGGGTCGGTCCGCCTGAAGAACGGCAGCGCCGCCGAGGCCAAGACGCTCGGCCCGGGCTGCGACGCCTGGTACGCCATCGAGCCGACCGGCTACGTCTGCTTGGGCGCCGACACGACGCTCGATCCGAACGACCCCGTGTACGTCGCCCTCGTCGCGCACGCGGCGAACGTCGATGACCCCCACCCGTTCCACTATGGCGAGTCGATCGGCACGCCACGCTACGAAAGGGTGCCGTCGCCCGCGGCGCAGCGCGAGCGCGAATGGGACCTCGACGACCACCGGAGCAAGCTCGCCGAGCTCGGCGTCGACACCACCCCGGCCGGGGAGGCGTTCCCGGAGCTGCCCTCGATGTCTCCCCTGGTCCGCGAGGCGCGCGGCAGCGTGGCGCGAGGCTCGACGGTGGCGTGGAGCCGGTCGTACGACGCCGCCGAGCGCACGTGGCTCTACACCAGCGATCACGCGCTCGTCCCCAAGGACCGCGTCATCCCTTACCCGCGCCGAACGTTCCGCGGCGTCGAGCTCGGCGGTCAGACGGTCTTGCCGATCGCCTTCTTTCGCAAGAAGGACCGGCCGCAGTACAAACGCGACGGCGAGGCGTTCGTTCCGACCGGCGAGAGCTACCGCCGGCTGTCGCACGTCATGCTGACGGGCCGCGAAGAAAAAGTCGCCGGCAAGACCTACCTCGAGACCAAAGACGCGGGCGTTTGGGTCGACGCGCTCGACGCGGCCGTCGCCGACGTGCGCTCGCCCGTCCCCTACCGCGCCGACGAGGCCCCGGGGGGCCGGCGCACCTGGATCGACGTCTCGATCCTGACGGGGACGCTGGTCGCCTACGAGGACGCGACGCCCGTCTTCGCCACGCTCATCTCGCCCGGCCGCGGCGGCCTCCCGGTGAAGGGCTACGATCCGATCTCGACGGCCTCGACCCCGGTCGGCACGTTCCGCGTCGACGGCAAGTTCCGCACCGCGACGATGGTCTCGAGCACCGACTCGAGCATCGTGCACGCCGACGTGCAGTTCGTTCAGAACTTCCACGGCGCGCACGCGCTTCACGGCGCGTACTGGCACGACGCATGGGGTGAGCTCAAGAGCGGCGGCTGCGTGAACCTGTCGCCCATCGACTCGAAGTGGGTCTTCGAGTGGACGGAGCCCAAGCTGCCCCCCGACTGGCACGGCCTGCGATCGATCGACGACTTCGGGCCGCCCACCCGCGTGCTCGTCCGGCCCTAGGAAGCGAGCTCTCGGACGAGCGCGAGGACCCTCGCTACGCCCTCGGCGAAGCACGGCGGCTCGGGGATGAGGCTCAGGACGAGCGTGCCGCCATCGTCGAGATCGAAGAAGTAGCCCGGCTGCACGAGGACGCCGCGCTCACAGGCGAGGCGCGTGACCCACTCCGCTTCCGGGACGATCCGCGGCACCTCGAGGAGGGCGAGCCAACCTCCGTGCGACGGCAAGACGCGGACGGGCAACGGAGAGGCCGCCGCGACGGCGCGGTCGAGCGCCGCGCGGTTCTCGTCGATGCGAGCCATGAGCTCGTCTCGCACGGCCGGCTGTGCCGCGAGGAGCGTGGATAGCGCGACCTGGACCGGGGTCGACACCGATAGATACGTGTCGGCGATCACCTCCAGCCGCGCGAGCGCGGCGACCACGTCCTCGTCCGGCCCGCACGCGATCGTCCAACCGAGCTTGAGCTGCGGCGACGCGAGGGCCTTGGAGAGACCGCCGAGCACGAACGTCAGCGCGCGCCGCGGGCCGAAGAAGCTGCCTCGCGCGCCGGCCGGGAAGGGTCGGCGCACGAACTCGAGGAACACCTCGTCCGACAGGATCGCGAGCCCCTTCGAGGCCGCGAGGGCGTCGAGCGCGGCCGCGTCGTCCTCGCGGACGAGCGTGCCGGTGGGGTTGTTCGGGTGCACGACGACGATCGCGCGGGTCCGCGGCCCGACGCTCCGCTCGATCGCCGCGAGATCGAGACGAAACCCCTCGTCGGCGAGGAGCGGGTACGTGCGCGTCTCCACGCCCTCGAGGCGCGCGAGATACGAAAAGAGCGGGTACGACGGCGCCGGAACGAGCACGTCGTCTCCCGCGTCGGCGAGGAGCTTGAAGAGGACGCCGTACGCCTCGGAGGTGCTCGCACCGAGGACGACGCGGCATGGGGAGACGGCGTGCCCGCGCTCGGCGTACCAGGCCGCCACGGCCTCCCGCGCCGACGGAGTGCCGAACGGCTCCGGCTCGTAGCGCGCGCCCGCCGCGTCGCCGAGCGCCGCGACGAGGGGCCGGGCCCTCGAGAGGCCCACCCTGGTCGGGTTGGTCTCGGTCAGATCGAGCACCTCGCCGGCAGCACGCGCGCCCGCGAACACCTGTGCCAGCGCGCTCGGCTCGACTTCGAAATCGGCGCGGTTGGAGAATCTCGGTCGACGGCGCATCCGTTGCTCTTGCTCAGGGTAGACTGGCAGACAGCGCCGTGGATGGATCGAAGGACGAAGAGCCGGCTCCTCGGAGCGGACTGCCGAGCGGCCCGCTCGCCGACCAGCCAGCGGTCGTCCGCCGCGCCATCATCGGCCTGGCGGTCGTGCTGTCGATCGGCGGGCTCGTGGGGACGGCCCTCTCGCCCTACCTCCTCGTGGAGCAGCCGCTCGCCCTCGTCGCGCTGTCCCCCGACGGCCGGCACCTGGTCCTGGCCGCGTCGCGGGTCGATCTGTTCTCGCTCCTCTGCGTCGCGGTGCCGCGGCGAGCGCTCGCGATGCTCTCGACCTTCGGCGTCGCGGGGATCTACGGCCACCGGTTCCTGCGCTACGCGGAGCGCCGGTTCCCCCGGCTCTCGCGCGCGGCCGCCTGGCTGTCGCGGCTGGTCCAACGCGCGGGCCTGCCCCTCTTGCTCGTGTTTCCGCTCCACTCTTTGACGGCCCTCGGTGCGGCCACCGGGATGCGCTTCAAGCCGTTCCTGTGGATCTTGATCCCGGCGCAGATCCCCTTCGTCATCGCGAACTACTATTTCGGCGAGGCGATCGCCGGGCTCACCGAGCGCCTGGTCGCGTTCCTCTCGGCCCACCTCTGGGAGAGCACGCTCGTGTGCAGCGGGCTCGTGGCGCTCCAGCAGATCATCACGCGCGCGAGGCGCCGGAAGCTCGAGACCGACGAAGCGAGCGACGGCGGCGCACCCAGCTCGCCGCCACCAGGCTGAGCGCAAGCAGGGCCCCCCGGCCCCCGCTCGATGACGATACCGTCGTGCAATTGCACCCGCCGTCGACGGTGAAATCGCTGGCCGCCGCGAGAGCGTCGACCCCGATCGACAGGATCGCGGTCTCGCCGATCGGCTGCCCGTCGTAGAAGACGCGAACCTTCATTCGGGTGCCGCCGCTGCCCGCAGGCGCCGAGACCGCGAACGTGAACATGCCGTGGCGCGCCTTGACCAGGCCGCGCGCGAGGGTGCCGTTCTCGACCTCGACGCGGAGCAGGCTGCCGTCGAGGCCGCTCGCGATCGAGCCGTCGGCGCGGCGCAGCTGGACCGTTCCCGGGACCTGCCACGACGGATCCGGCCGAGCCGTCGAGGCGCTCATTACCCAGAAGCTCTGCGCCACGTCGGGGGGCGGGCCGGCGACCTCGGTCGTCGCGAGCACCTCGAGCGCGTGCCGCAGATCGAGCGCGCCCGCGCCCATCAGCGAGCGCGGGCTCACCTTGCCGGCCGGGTGACGGGCCGACGCCTGGAGGATCTCGGTAGCCTGCGCCTGCGTCAGCGACGGCTGTCGATCGAGGAGGACCGCCACCGCGCCCGCGACGACCGGCGCGCTCATCGACGTGCCGACCCCGAGCGCGTAGCGGTCGCCGACGACGTAGCACTTCGACTCTTCGGGGCAGCCCGGGCCATCGAACATACCGCCCGACTGCAGGCGAGGATCGGCGTCCATCGACATGGCCGAAGCGACGAAGGCCCCCGGCGCCACGATCTCGGGCTTGGAGACGCCGAGCGGCGTGGGCCCGCCCGCGCTGAAGTAGCAGAGGCTGTCCTCGAGCGGGTCGTCGTCGGGGCCGAACGCGGGCAGGCCGACCGCGGCCGACTTCTGCCCTGGCAGGGGCACCGGCGACCATTGGAGGCGGTTCAGAGTGCAGCCGACCGCGAGCAGACGCGGGTGGCTGGCCGGCGTGTTGATGGTGCCCTCGCGCAGGCCCGCGCGAAAGTATGCGCCGTTCTGCGCCGCCTCGCCCGACGCCGTGATCCACATCTCGGCGACGCCGCTGCCCTCGAGCAGCACCGCGAACTCGCCGTCCTTTTCCCACTCGCCCGACCACACGACGACCGCGCCGTCGTCGGTGATGCCGGACTTGCCGGGCTCGTCGTTCACGACCGCGCCCGTCGTCCCGTTCCCGTCGTCGTAGCCCTCGTCGTCGCCGGGCGGCACCGGCGTTATCCACGTGCCATCGGGCGCCTCGAGACCCACCGAGAGCGCGTCGCCGTCGCGGTAGTGGATGAACACGAAAACGTCGCCCTTCGCGGCGCCGGGCACCAGGATCGGGGCTCGCACCGGCGCGTGGTCCGAGACCGCGACCTCGGTGTGTGTGCCACCGGGGACGTCGTCGCCGAGATCGTAGACGGCGCCGCTGTTGCCGGCCGCCACGACGACGACGCGCCCGGGCTTGCTGTCACCCACCATCGCCGCGAGCCCGGCCTCGAGCGGCGACGTGCCGTCGTGGGGCCCGAAGTCGCCGCCCAAGCTCAGGTTGGCGACCGCCGGCAGGCCCAGCTCTTCGGCGCGATCGAAGATGAACCGGGTGGAGCGGAGCACGACGTCGTCACCGAACCCACCGCCCGGGCTGGGCGAGGCCACGATGATGTTCGCCTCCGGCGCGACGCCGACAAATATGTCATTTTCGCCGGCGAGCGTACCGCCGTTGCCGGCGGCGATGCCCGTCACGTGGGTGCCGTGACCGGCGAAATCGTGCACGTCGTCGGGGATGGGCCGTTCGTTGGCCAGCATCGCGTCGATGTCCTCTTTCGAGTAGATCGCGCACGCCGCCTGCGCCGCGTCGGTGCAGCCGTACGCCGCCTCGAGCTCGGGGTGGACGCCCCGGGGGTTGCCCCACGTGAGCAGCCAGAGGATCCGCGATGTGCCATCGGCCGCGCGGAACGCGGGGTGCGTGACGTCGACGCCGGTGTCGACCACACCCACGATCGCGCCGCGACCGACGCCCTCACCCTTGGGGAGGCCGGCGCGCAGGTCTTTCGTGCCGAGCCACTTGCCCACCTCGTCGAGCTGCGGCCGCACGCTCGGGCCCGCGAAGAGCGGCAGGTCGGGGTGGGCGGCGCTCCATGTCTCGAGCTCGAGCGGCGTCAGGCGGACGGCGCCGACCCCAGGGGCGACCTCGCGCATCCCTACGCTCTCGGCGGTGACGCCCGGGGGCAACACCGTCGTGATCGGCACGCGCCCCTGCGCGTCGGCCAAGGGGTGAGGTCGGACGAACGGCTCGATCCGGCGGACCAGCCGCGTCGCGGCCGGCTCGGCCGCGGCCGCGAGGGGAGCGGAGAGCGCGCACAGGATCGCGGCGCAGCCGATACGCGAGAGCGAGACGCGCATTTTCGCGCAGCGTAGCAACAGACGGCTACACCGGCGAGACGAGATGCTTCTTCTTGGGGCGGGGCTCGTCCTTGTCTTCGTACGCCGCGAACCGGCGGATGATCTCGGCGCGCAGATCGGCCGGCTGCACGACGTGGTCGACGACGAGCTCGCTGGCGATCTTGGCGAGATCGATGTCCTCGCGGTACTCGGCCCGCAGGCGCTCGACGAGGGCGGCGCGCTCGCCCTCGGGCGTGGCTTGGATCTTGTTGTAAAACACGGCGTTCACGGCCGCGTTGGGGCCCATCACCGCGATCGACGCGGTGGGCAACGCGATGCAGGCGTCGGGCTCGAAGGCGGGGCCGCACATGGCGTAGAGGCCGGCGCCGTAGGCCTTGCGCACGATCACGCTCAGCTTCGGCACCGTCGCCTCGCTCACGGCCGCGATCATCTTGGCGCCGGCGCGGATGATGCCCTGCTTCTCGACGACCGTCCCGATCATGAACCCCGGCACGTCGGCCAGGTAGAGCAGAGGGATGTTGAACGCGTCGCACAGCCAGATGAACCGCGCGGCCTTGTCGGCGCTGTCGACGAAGAGCACGCCGCCCTTTTGTTTGGGCTGGTTCGCGACGATGCCCACCACGCGCCCGTCGATGCGGCAGACGCCGGTGACGAGCTCCTTGGCCCAGCGCTTCTTGATCTCGACGAACGAGCCGGCGTCGATGATCGCGTCGATGACCGCCATCATGTCGAACGGTTTGTTCTCGTCGGCGGGGATCGCCTTGGCGATCTGCTCCGCGGGGGCCTTGGGCGGCTTCGGCTCGGCCTTGGGCGGGCGGCTCGCCTCGCTATCGGGCATCAGCGCGAGCCAGGTCTTGGCCCAGCCGATCGCCTCTTCTTCGCTGGCGACGAGCACGTCGCCGCACCCCGACTCGGAGCAGTGCATGCGCGCGCCGCCGAGCTCCTCGAGCGTCACCTTCTCGCCGATGACCATCTCGGCCATGCGCGGCGAGCCCAGGTACATGCTCGCGTTGCCGTCGACCATCACCACGACGTCGCAGAACGCGGGGATATACGCGCCGCCCGCCGCGCTCGGCCCGAAGAGCAGGCAGACCTGAGGCACCATGCCGCTCATGGTCACCTGATTGTAAAAGATACGGCCCGCGCCGCGCCGGCCCGGGAACATCTGGATCTGGTCGGTGATGCGCGCGCCGGCCGAGTCGACGAGGTAGAGCATCGGGCAGCGGAGGCGCATCGCGCGCTCCTGGATGCGCAGGATCTTCTCTACCGTGCGCGCGCCCCACGAGCCGGCCTTGACCGTCGAGTCGTTGGCCATCACGCACACGGGCCGGCCGGCGACCTTGGCGACGCCGGTGATGACGCCGTCGGCCGGGAGATCGGGGTCGACGGCGTTGGCGTAGAGCGCGTCTTCGATGAAGCTGCCGTCGTCGATGAGGAGGCGAACCCGATCGCGCGCGAAGAGCTTTTTCTGCTCGGCGTTCTTCTCGTGGTACTTGGCGCCGCCGCCCTTCTCGATGCGCGCAGCCAGCTCTTCGAATTTTCGCTCCAGCGACATCAGGCGGCAGTAGCGAAGCAGAAACCCAGCGTCCAGCCGCGTGTCAGCCCAGGCGGGACGCCGCGTCGGCGAGGCTGGCGCGGAGCAGCTCGACCTGGACCGACTCGTTGACCACGAAGAGGCCGGCGCCGACGTCGCGGGCCAGGGCGTCGAGCTCGCTGCCGCCGAAATCGTAGAGGTGCCGAGGCACCACGATGGCGTAGGGGCGTCGCTCGGCGGCCACGGTGGCCAGCGACGCCACCGGCGTCACGACGAGCGCAGCGCCCGATGCGTACATCGCGGCCTGACGCGTGGTTTCTTCCAGCTCGCCGTCCCCCCCCACGAGCACGACGAGGTTCGCCATCTGGGCGACCTTGGTGGGCATTCGTGAGCCTGCTGCCACGGGCCTACCCTAGCAGATCGAACGCCGATGCCACGCGCGGCTTCACAACCGACCGACGGCTCGGGCCCACAGCTCGAGGAGGAAGAAAATCGCCATGCAGGCCGCGAGGGCGCGGAGCGTCACTTGCGAGACGGGGGTCGCCTCCGCCTCGTCGATGGGGCGCGCGAGGGGCAGGCCGACGACGAAGTACGCCGCGTAGCCGAACGACCCGAGCGCGAGCATCTTGTCTCGCTTCTCGTACGAGAACAGACCGGCCAGGAGATCGGTGGCCATGAAGAACGTCTCGGCGAAGGCGATCGCGTACGAGAGCACCAGCACCGCGGCCACACGCCCGAGGAGCCCGAGGCGGAGCGCCGAGGTCACCTTGCGGTAGGCCACGACCAACACGGTGAAGTAGGTGACGAAGTAGGCCTGGGTGAGCGGGTACATGAAGACCGGCACGCGCTCGCCGCTCTTGCCCACATGGAGCGCCTCGAAGGTCCAGCGGCTCGGGAACGCGTAGCGCATCCCCATCAAGTCGAAGAAGTAGTGCGTGCCCACGTACGTCCCGAAGAACACGAGGATGGCGGCGTAGAGGTTGAGCTTGACCCAGTACGGCACCCCCGCCGAAAAATCGCGGCCGCGCGCGGTGAGGAGCGGGCCCAGGACGGCCGGCGCGGCCGCAAAGCAAGAAAAGGCCAGGTAGCCGGCGTCGGACCACGCCCGGAGCCACCCCGTGAACATCACGATCGCGACGGCCGCGATCCAGATGGGCGTGGTGACGAGGAACCAGCGCTCGCCCCACGCCTTGTCGCCACGGTCGGCCAGCCACGCCATCAGCGAAACCGTACCAGGCGCCGGGCCGCGGCCTCGAGCTCTCGACCGGTCCGCACGGCGATCGCCTCGGTGCTCGCCTCGGCGAAGGCGGCCATCGCGCTGTCGCCCATGCCCCACGTCGCGCGCGCCTCGGGGCAGAGCCAGAGCACGCCACGCGACCGATCGCGCAGGCGCCGCACGACCTCGGCCCCGTGGGCGTGGAGGTTCGTGCGGCCGTCGCCGAGGATGACGACGGTGGTGCGGCGGTCGATCCGGCGGGCGACGCGGCGCTCGAGGTCGCGCAGCGCGCGGCCGTAGTTGGACGCACCGCCGATCGAGACCACCGAGCCGCTGGCGATCTCGGCGAGCGCGCGCGCGCGCGTTCGGTCACGAAAGAGCTCGGTCGTCTCGGCCACCTCCGAGATGAACACGAACGACCGGACGTCGGCGAAGAGCTCGGCCGCGCCGGCGACCAGCTCGAGCAAGAAGGCGGACGCGGCCCGCACCGAGTCCGAGACGTCGCAGAGCAAGACGAGCTTGGGGCGGTCTTTGCGGCGCAGGCGCCGGGCGATGCGCACCGGCACGCCGCCGGTGCGCGCTGCGAGCCGGAGCGTGCGGCGCGGATCGAACCGGCCCCGGCCCGAGCGGCGCTCGCGGACGCGCGCCGCCCCGCGGAGACGCGCCGAGAGCGTGCGCAGCCCGCGCCGCACCTCCTCTGCCTCGGCCTCGCCGAGGAGCGCGAACGGGGTGCTGCGGCCGGAGCCGCGCGGGCCCAGGTCGGCCTCTTCGGCGTTCGCCTCGAGCCGGAGTCGGATGCGGCCCCGAAGCGCCTCGAGCTCGTCGCGCAGCGCCGCCGCCAGCTCGGCGGCCGCGCTCGATGGCGACGAGCGCGCTCGCGGCGCGGGCGACCCCGAGCTCGCGGGCAGCGCGCTCGGCGAAGAACCCTATCGATGACTGTGTCGTCATTTGACGGTCGCGCCTGCGCATCCCTACCCCCCGCAGGAGCCACTCGATCTCGCCCGGGTGCCCGCCGAGCGCCGAGAGGACCGACACCTCGCCCCCCGCCCCGACCTGCTGGCCGAGGGCCACGCAGAGCTGCCGCAGGGCGTCGATCGCGACCGCGTCGAACCCGCGCGCGGCGAGGCGGCCGTACAGGTCCGCCGGGTGCCCGGCCTCGGCGAAGAACGCGTCGAAGGCGCGGTGGAAGCGCGCGCGGTCGTCGCCGCGCTTGACGATGGTGGCCGCGAGCGCCGCTTCGAGGCGCGCGCGATCCTCGAATCCGACGAGCGCGCACGCGCGCGCGGCGTCGAGCGCGGCCGAGGTCGAGATCTCGACGCCGGCCCGCCTGACGGCCCAGAGCAGCTCGGAGAGGACGCGGAGCACTGCCTGACCAGAGACTACGCCGGGGCGGCTTCTTTCAAGAGCTTCGTGATGGACTTATCGAAGGTCTCGACCGTCTGCGCGCCCACGAACGCCTCGCGGAACACGCCGCGCTTGTCGAGGACGAAGAAGGTCGGGAGCGACCGCACCCCGTACTCGGCGAGGGTCTCGCTGCTGGTCGAGGCGCAGACGGCGTACTTGATCTGGAGCTTGGCGACGGCCTTGGCCGCCATCTCCTCGTTGTCGTCGGTCAGGCCGATGACGGTGAGCCCCTGCGCGCCGAAGCGCTGGTGCAGGTCGTTCAGAGTCGGGGCCGAGAGGCGGCAGGCGCCGCACCACGACGCCCAGAACGCGACGAGGACGACGCGGCCCCGGAGCTGCTTGACGTCGTTGACGCCGCCCTGGACCGGCTTCACCGCCCGCCAGCCGGGGGCGAAGGTGCCCACCTTGTCCAGCCGAAGCACCGCTTCTTCGCCGGGGTACTCCACGAGCGTGACCGCCACCGTCACCTCGCCCTTGGCGCGGCGCGCCCGGACCTTGACCACCGCGCCGGCTCCCTTGTCGAACACGATGCGGACGACGTCCCCGGGGACCGCGACGGCGGCGCCGTCGATGCTCAGCAAAAGATCGCCGCTCTTGACCCCGCCCTTCTCGGCAGGCGACCCGCGCATCACGCGCTTGGCGAG
>CALKVR010001037.1 GCA_938004815.1 uncultured Polyangiaceae bacterium
GCCCGGTGTCGCAGCGACGCGGGGGGCGGCGCGCTCGAGCCGTCGGTCTGCTTCGACGAGCACCGCGTCGCGCTCACGCCCGACCTCACGACGGTACGGCCTGGGGTCAAGCCGCCACAGCCACCGAAGCCGACCGGCGTCTGCGCCGATCAGCACTTCGACGATCGGTCCTTTGCTTGGGAGATCGCGCGCGCGGCGGTGCACGAGGTCCCCGTCATCCCGAGGAGCGCCGAGGCGAAGACCCCCGCTGGATGGCTCGGCGCCGGAGCGCTCGCGGCCGCCGCGGGCTACGCGCTCACCGCGTCTCTCGGGCTCCTCCGCGCGCGCCTGCGCCGCGCCAAGAAGCCTGCCAAGCCGCTCGAGACCCCCGAGACGCGCCGTCTGCCGCTCATCGACACCTCGACGTGCCTCGGTTGCTACGCGTGCGTCGACGCCTGCCCCTACGGCGTCATCGAGGTCGAGCGGTACGTCGCGGTGGTGGCGCGGCCCGACGCGTGCTGCGGGCTCACCCTCTGCGAGCAGCGTTGCCCGAACGGCTCGCTGACGATGGGCGACGCGAACGCGGTCCTCGAGCGTCCACGCCTGTCGCCCTCGCTCGAGAGCCCCGACGTCGCCGGCCTCTTCTTGTGCGGAGACGTGACGGGGGTGCCGCTCATCAAGAACGCGATCCTCCAGGGCGCGCGCGCGGCCGAGGCCGCCCACGGCGCCCTCGCTTCGCGCCCGCGTGATCCGGCCGCTGTCGACGCTTGCGTGATCGGCGCCGGCCCCGCCGGGATCAGCGCCGCGCTCCGCCTCAAGGAGCTCGGCGCCCGCGCGGTCGTGCTCGAGCAGGGCGGCGTCGCGCAGAGCATCCAGAGCTTCCCGCGCGGCAAGCTCGTGTTCGATCAGCCGCTCGATCTGCCCGTCGCCGGCAAGCTGTGGCTCAAGGAGTCGACCAAGGAAGAGCTGCTCCTCCACTGGATGCGGGTGGTCCGCCGCGAGGCGCTCGCGATCGAAGAGAGCACACGCATGACCGAGATCCAGGTCCGCCCCGACGGGCTCTTCGTCGTCCGCGCGGTCGGCCCCGACGATCGACCGCGAGAGGTCCTCGCGCGGAGGGTGCTGCTCGCGATCGGACAGCGCGGCCCCCCTCGGCGCCTCCCCGTCCCCGTCCCCCCCGAGGCCGAGGGTCGGGTGTATTACCACCTCGCCGACGCGCGGAGCCTCGCCGGGCAGAACGTCATCGTCGTCGGCCTCGGCGACACGGCGATGGAAACGGCGGTCGCGCTGGCCAGCCAGCCCCGAACGACGGTCACAATTCTGTACCGAGGGGCTACTTACTCACGTGGTCAGCCCCGAAACATCGCCGAGGTCGAACGGCTGCGAAAAGCCGGGCGAATTCGCGTGCGGTTCGGGGCCGGCATCACCGAGGTCGGGCCTGGCTACGTCCGGGTCGACGGCTCGGAGGGCCAGGCGCGGCTGGGTTTCGACGCGCTCTTCGTCCTCATCGGCCACATTCCGCCGTGGGATACCCTGCGGCGGGCGGGTGTCAGAAGCACGGCGGACGCGGCCAGCCCCCAGGCGCAGCCCGCGACAAAAGCAGCAGAGGTAGCTCCGGTATGAAAACGCAAACGCTCGGCCTGATGGCCTCTCTCGGCATGGTCCTCGTCGGTGGCGCGGTCTACGCCGTCACCCCGGAGGGCGGCTTCGCGGCGACCCCCGACACGAGCGTCGCCGAGGCCGGCGACAGGGAGAGCGACGCGGCGGGCGCCGGCAGCGATCTGTTCGGCAGCCTCGGCTCGTCCTCGCTGTCGCAGTTCACCGCCGGCAAGACGGTCCAGGTCGATGCACGCGTCGGCCACGCGAAGCTGCTCGGCTCGTCGACCCAAGAGACCTTCCTCATGCTGGAGCTCAAGGGCGGCGAACAGACCGGCGGCGCCCAGCCGCGGGTGAACCTCTCGCTCGTGATCGACAAGTCGGGCTCGATGCGGGGCTCGCGCTTCACCAACGCCCTCGCCGCCGCCGAGACCGCGGTCCAGCGCCTCAACGACGGCGACTCGGTCAGCGTCATCGCGTTCGACACCAAGATCGAGACGGTCGTCCCGAGCACCTCGATCAACGGCTCCTCCAAGTCGTCGGCCATCCAGGCGATCCGAGGCATTCAGCTCGGCGGCGACACCTGCATTTCGTGCGGCCTCGAAGAGGGCCTGGTCGAGCTGCGGCGGGCGCAGAGCTTCGGGTCGGGCTCCGGCACCGGCGCGGTCGAGCGGATGATCCTGCTCTCCGACGGCGAGCCCACCAGCGGCGTGCGCGACGTTTCGAGCTTCCGCGCCATCGCCCAGCGCGCCATGACCCAGGGCGTGACGATCTCCACCATCGGGGTCGACGTCGACTTCAACGAGAACATCATGACCGCCATCGCCCTCGCGTCGAACGGCCGGCATCACTTCGTGGAGAACGACCGCGACCTCGGGCGCGTCTTCGAAGCCGAGGCCGCGACCCTCGAAGAGAGCGTTGCCGCCGACTCTGCCGCCGAGATCGAGCTCGCCCCCGGCGTCGAGCTCGTGCAGGTGTTCGACCGTACCTTCACGCGCTCCGGCTCGCGGGTCAGCGTCCCGCTCGGCACCTTCTCGAAGGGCGAGACCAAGACGATCCTCCTGAAGGTGCGCGCGCCGACGGGCGCCGACGGCGCCACCGACCTCGCCAAGATCGACGTCCTCTACCGCGACCTCGTCTCGGGCAAAGACGCCAAAGAGTCGGGCAAGCTAGGCTTCGAGCGCGTCTCGAGCGCGGACAAGGTCTCCGAGCTCGACGGCGTCGTGCTCGACCGGGTGCAGCGCAGTGAGACGGCGGCCGCCCTCCGCGACGCCAACTCCCTCTTCGTCGTCGGCAAGGCCGACGAGGCTCGCCGCCGCTTGCAGCAAGCGCAGCAGTCGCTCAACAAGACCAAGACGGCCGCGCCCAAGGCCGCGCCCGGCCGCGCCAAGGAC
>CALKVR010001038.1 GCA_938004815.1 uncultured Polyangiaceae bacterium
GCGCGGGCGTGGTCAGTTCGTACACCTTCAATCCCATTGACTCAGGCACCGGCGCCGAGAGCCGTGTGAGCTGGTCGGTGGCCAACATGGTGCCACCAGCGATCGACGCCGAAGCCCCACCGGCGAAGCCGCTCGCCGCTCCACCCAGCGCGCGACGCTGGGGCAGCCCAAGCCGAGTCGGCGGTCCGAAAGGCACATCACCGACCCCGAGCGCGCGGAGATCGAGTGGCGCGCTTTCTGGCTTGTTCTTCTTGCTCATGTCGCTTCGTTCCGGGGACGTCTGGTAGACTATACCCGCGTTCGCGGGCAGAATTACGGTTCGCGCAATCGCCCGCTACCGGGGCGCGGCCAGTGCGAGAAGCGAGCGGGCTCGCTTGGGGCGGCCACGTCGTCGCGCTGGCTCGTGCTCGAAGTACCAGGTCCCGAACAGCACAAGCGCCGCTTCGTATGCCGCGGAATCGAATGGGGTCTTCTCACGAAAGGCAATGGCGCGTGCGCGCTCGCGCTTGCGGACAAGCTCGCGCAGAATCTGCTCACGCGCGTCGTGGTAGCGCTTGTGCCATGCCTGCTCCGAGACATCGTTGTCCTGCTCGTCGTCCTCCTCCTCGGCCGCGGCACTTTCCAGGCCGGGATTGAACGGCCGCTTGCCGGGCATCGACTGGATCACGGCCACGAATCGCCGCCGTGCCCCTTTGCGGAGCCCCGAGCGAGACGCGAGCTCGCACTCCACCTCTTGCAGCAGGTTCGTGCCCCGCTTCTTGCTCGCCTCGGTGGGCTTCGCTTGGCCTCTCGGCGGGATCTCGAGCGCAGTCGCGTAGTCCTCGACGAGCTGTGTCGCCGCAGCCTCGGACCGCATCCGGTCTGGTCCGTAATGCCGTGAGGCGTGAAGGAAGTGCGTCAGCACGCGCTCCAGCGCGTCCTCGACGGCGTCCTGGTCGCGGGTTCGTTGGCGGATGATGGGCTCGGCCGCCCCGACGATCGCGCGAAACGGCTCAGCGACGTACGCCCTGAACCCGTCGGACGTCGGCTTGACCCGGCTCTCGGCGAGAGTCCGCAGCGCGTCGAGCGGCGTCATCGCTTCCCTCCGCCGGCCTCAGCGATCACCGGTGTGGCGAGCCGTCCCATCCAGACGTCCGATGCCTCGAACGCCCATCGTCTGCCGGGCGGCTTGCGCCAGCCGGCGTCGGGTGAGTTCCCCTGTGCCACCGCACGCTCGGCTTCGAACGGACGCGCCGCTGCAATGACAGATGGCGCCCCCACGTCAACCGCGGGGTCGAGCGCCGCGAGCGAGACGTTCGAGTTCATGACGTTGCGGACGTCGAAGCCGAACCAGTCGGCGATCACGTAGGCGGGAGGCGTCGCCGCGTCGTAGGGATCGGCGTCGAAATAGAATC
>CALKVR010001039.1 GCA_938004815.1 uncultured Polyangiaceae bacterium
TGAGCAAGCCGGACAAGGCGCGAGCGTACGCCATCGCTCGTGGTGAGGCTGGTGAGGCCGCCGCGGCGGTGGAGCTCGCTGCGTGTATCGGCGCCGCGAGTCAGGGGACGGCGAACCGGTGCGGGGCTCTCGCGAGCAGGCTGGTGGCGCTGTTGACCGGGCTCATTGGCCGGTAGGCCTAACGGATCAGCCGAGGAGCGCCGCCGTCTCGGCGGCGGGCGCCAAGCCGAGGTGCCCCATGGCTTCGACGCACGCATGGTCATGGGCATCGGCTGCGAGCTCGGCATCGGATCTCGGATCTCGAGTCTCGGATCTCGCCGATGCCCGATGCCGACGCCGATGCCCGATGGCCGATGCCGCCGACTACTTGCCGATCGCCTGCCGGTAAACCCAGCCCTTTTGCTTGCCGGACTCGACCAAGAACCAGTCGTCTTTTTGCTCGACCAGCTTCACCCGCGTGCCCTGAGGCAGGCGCGCGACGACCTTGCCCTCTTCGGGCGTCTCGCGGACGAGCGCCTTTTCCCACGTGACGGTCGCGCGGCCGAGCGCCCCCTCTTCGGCCTGGCCCTCCTCGCCCTCGGGCTCGAGCGTCCGCCCCGGCGGCAAGAACGTGACCTCGTAGACCACGGTGTAGCGCGCGTGGGTGTGGGGCACCTTCTCGAGCTCGATGCCCTTCATCTCTTCACCGGCGCAAGCCATGACCCCGCGCACGGTGGAGGTCGGGAGCTTGGACTTCTCGTCTTCGACGATGACGACTTCGTTCTTGTCGAAGTTCACCGCCACGCCGAGCTTGAGCTTGCCGTCGAGGCCGATCGCGCTCGGGCAGACCGAGAGCTCACCGAGGCGCGGCTTGACGAGCTTGTCGACCGCGAGCTTGCCGCAGTCTTCGATCTTCTCGCCCTTCTTGTCGCGACAGCTCCGCACGGTGCCGCCGCTGACGACGACCGTCTGCTTGTTGCTGGGCCCCGCTTCGGCATCGGCGGAGCCATCGGGCTGGGCCCCCGGCTCGGCCGCCGAGGGCGGGGGCGCGGCGGGCTTGGGCGCGGGAGCGGCGGCCTCGGGCTTGTCGCCGCCGGGGCGGGCGGGGCCGACCTCGACCCCGAAGACCCGCGGCCACATCACGCCGACGACGAAGCCGATCGCGGCGACCACGCTCACCTTGGACGTGATGGCGCGGTCCTCTTTCGGGCTCGGGAGCGTGACGCTCAGAGGCTTGTCTTTTCGGGCCAAAATGGACATCGGGACCGCGTGTGTCTTCGCGTTACCACGAACGCTCGAGACCGGCGAAGTTCTTTCCCGGCCGGTTTTCCGGCTGGGCTCAGCCGCCCAGCGCCGTCAGCAGGGCCCGAACCGGCTTTTGCGGGATGGCGTAGACCGCGTCGATGCCCTCGCGCCGCGCGTAGTGGATCGGGATGCCGTCCCAAACGTCCGCCGCCCCGAGGACGATCACGACCTTCGTCTCGGCGTCCGGCGGGTCGTCGGGGAAACGCCGCAGCGTCATGCGGAGGGTGAGGAGAGGGGGCTCGAGGCCGTGGGCAGGCTGGGGGCCGCCGATCGCCACCGCGGTCTGCGGGGTGAGCTGGGCGAGAGCGGCTACGATCTCGCTCTCTCTCGCCGAGCCCCCTCCGCCCTCGAGCTTGAGCTGCTTGCCGTCGCGAGCGAGGGTGAGCTTCTCGCCGCCGCGCTCGATCACCAGGCGCTCGATCAGCTCGGGCGGGATGGGGAACTCTTCACGCGACACGTAGAGCCGGTGCATCAGCTCTTCGAAGCGCCTGGGCAGGATGAACACGCCGTCTTTGCCGACGACCTGGGCGTAGGCGCCGTCGTCGGTGCGGGCCCCGACGCGGATCGCGAGCTCTCGCGCTTTCGGATCGCTCGTCGCGCCCTCGGCGAGCCGGGCGGTCACTTCGAACCGCGGCTCGGTGAGGCCGAACGCGGGCTCGGCCGTGCGCGCGGCCCAACGCTCGGCGCGAAGCTTGGAGAACGCCGCGATCGCCTCTTGCGCGAAGCCGGGGTCGGCGCGCAGGCCCTTGCCCTTGGGCTCGAGGAGCTGAAAGCTGCCCGCGTCGCGCTCGAAGCGCTGGGTGCGGTCGCCCTCTTGGATCGTCATGCCCTCGATCAGCTCGGGCGAGAGGTTGAACACGACGGTGTCGCGGAGCGCCAGGTCGTCGGGTCGGAACGCTTGCGCCGCGACCTCTCCGACCGAGAGGGTCACGCCGTCTTCTTTGCGAAGCGCGACGAAGCCTCCGCCCTCGGCGGGGCCGAGCTCGAGCTCCTCGACTCGCTCGGTGGGGTTGCCGTCGGGCCCGGGCATCCCGCCGAGCGACACGACGCGCACCTTCGTTCGCCGTCGGCGAAGCTCGCGTCGCCGACGGCGAGCGAGCCGCGGGCGTCGGTGAGCGCCTCGAGGAAGTCGTTCCCCACGTCCAGATCGATGTCGCGGCCCTCGGGCTGCCGCATGCGGAACGCCGGCCCGCTGCGCACGAAGTCGAGGACCTTGCCGGCGCGCTCGATCTTCACCTCGGTGATCTCGTCGAACGTCGCCCCGAGCAGGCCGTCGTCGTCGAAGGTGTCGATCGGGCGCACGAGCGGGGTGATGACGCCCTCCGGGATGCAGACGGCGAGCGGGTTGGGCTCGGAGCGGACGGCGACCATGAGCCCGGGTTTGCCGGGACACGCTCCGCCGACCGCGATGACGCCGCGCGGCCCGCTCTTGGGCTCCATCGTGATCGTGACGCGCGGCTTGGACGCGCTCGCCGCTTCTTCGGGGGTGAGGAACGACTGGGCCTGCATGCGCCCGAAGGCGACGAAGACCTGGTCGAGGCGCGTCGACTCGACGCGGCGGCCGGCCCGGCCCTCGGCGTCGGCGGGGAACCGGAAGCCACTGCCGCGACCGCCCGACCAGGGAGCGCGCTCGAAGACGCGTTTGCCCCCCTCGCCGTCGAGCGTGAGCTTGGCCAGGTCGGTCGAGAAGTAGGGAACGAAGTCGCGGCCGCGGAGCTCTTTGGCGGGCACCTCGAACGATCGAGCGAGCGCGGCCGGTACCAGGTAGACGCCGCGGCCCTCGACCTCGACGTACGTCCCGTCTCCGGCCGCGTTCGGCTTACCGACGGCCAGCTTCCACGTGAGCGTCCCCATCGCTATCTCGTAGCGAGCGCTGGGTGCGTCGAGGCCGAGCTCGGCGCGGTCGACGGTGCCGGCCGGCACCTCGCGCGTGAACGTCGCGTACTCGAACGTCCCGAGGAGCCGATCGACGACCTGCTCATCGGCGGGATAGACCGCACCGTCGAGCTTCAGGTCCCAGGTGCGCCCGCCGTCCGGCCCCGGCTTGCGCTCGAGCTCGTAGCGCTCCTGAGGGAGCTGCACCGCGACCCGCGTCACGTCGTCGTGGCGCCAAGCCGGAAACAGGTTGCGCTTGCGGCGCTCGGACTCGGTCGTCGTGACCGAGCCGCTGTCGGCGATGGCCCAGACTGCGGACACGAGCGCCAGGACGCAGATCGTCGCGTTCACGGCGTGCCGCTTGAGGAGCTTCGTGGTGATCATGCCGGCCGCTCCTCTGGGCGCTGAGGCCGGCGGCGTCGCGAGTAGACGACGTAGATCCCGGGCAAGAGGACGAGGAGCGGGATCAGCAGCACGACGAACCGAAAGACGCTCCCGAGCGCGTCTTCGGTGAGCTTCAGGCCGGACGTGATGACAGGCTTGTCAGGAATATCGAGGAACGCCTCGCGCTCGGTGAGCCACGTGATGGCGCCCTCGACGAACAGGGTCGTCCCGTAGTGCTCGGTCTCGCGCCAGTTGCCGCCCATGATGGGCGAGATGGCGGCCAGCACGACGACCCTGGCGCCGCGGGGCTTTCCCTCCACCGGCGGGCGCTCGGTCGCCGACGCGATCCAGAGCGGGCCCTGGCGGTCGTCGGGGCCCGGCTTTACCTCGGCCGACTGGGACCGACGCCAGAAGTCGGCGACCCCGACCGACTTGTCGCTGGTGGTCAGGAGCGGCTCGGGCTTGAGCGGCCCCGCCAGATCACGGACCGATGACGACAGAAACACGAGCGGCAGGACGCCGCGGTCCTCTTCGCGCTGGAGGCGCCGGGTCGCCGGGTGGGTCGCCACCTTGGGCAGGAACGCCTCGCCGTCGCCGCGCGCGGGCCGCCGCGAAGGATCGAGCTCGAACACCAGGTCGCTGTCGACCGCGACCCCACCGAGCGCGACCACCGACTCGACGCCGAGCGGGATCCAGTCGGTCTGCTCGGTGTTCGGGACGGGGCCGACGACGAGCAGGGCGTCGCCGCCGGTCTCCACGAAGCGCCTCATCGCCGCGACGTGGTCGGCCGGCACGGGCGCCCGGGGCCCCGCGAGGACGAGGAGCGAGCACCCGTCGAGCGGCTTGGCCTCGGCGTCGTCGGTGTCGCCAAAGACGGGCACGACGTCGAAGTTGTTCTTCACCATCCGCTCGCGGAGCTCGGCGAACCCGGTGACGGCGGTCTCGAGCGACGGCTCGTCGTGGCCGGTGGTGAAGCAGGCCTTGGCGCGGTCGCGCGAGAGCACGGCGCGGATGGCGCCCGTGATCGCGTGCTCGAGGCGCGGCCTCGCGCGGGAGTCGTCGGTCGACTCGACCCGCACGAGGTCTTCGCCGGCGACGTAGTGGTGCCGATCGCCGGCCACCGCGACGATCGCGGTGTCGGTGACGACGCGGTCGCCCTTCTCGCCGGCGAGGACGCCGTACTTCTTCTGCACCTCGAGGAGCTTGGCCTGGTCGCGGTCGGGATCGATCCGCTCGATCTCGAGGAGCTTCGTGTGCTCGCCGTAGCTCTCGAGGATCTCGTCGACGGTGATCCCGAGCGGATCGTCCTTCGACAGAAGGACGATGAGCCGCACCGGTTGCTGGAGCCGACCGAGGGTCTGCACCGTGGCGTCGGAGAGCGTGAACTGCCCGCCGCTCGTGAGGTCCCACCGCGCGTAGTGGCGG
>CALKVR010001040.1 GCA_938004815.1 uncultured Polyangiaceae bacterium
CGGCCGGCGTCCTTCTTCGTCCCGGCGTCCGTGCGCTTACCGGCATCGGGCTTGTTGAGGGGCGAGTCCGGCGGCGGCTTCGCCTCTTCGACCGCCGTCTTGTCGTAGCGGCTCTTCAGCTCGATCCAGCCCATCTTGAGCTCGGCGGGCCCGCTCGGGTACTCGATGAGCATCCAGTTGGAGTGGCTCGCCTTGAGGTTGATGAGGGTGCCCTTCGCGATGCTCGCGACCTCTTTGGCGGTGTTGTCGGCCGCCACGCGGGCTTTGAACGGGATCTTCGTCATGACGGTGCCGCCCTGGGGGACCTCGTCGTCGTAACGCTTGATCTCGTCGGCGTTGGTCGCCTCTTCCTCCTCCTCTTCCTCTTCTTCTTCCTCTTCTTCCTCTTCTTCGCCGGCGTCCTCGGGGGCGTCGGTGCCCGCGTCTTCGGGGCCAGCGTCGGGCGGCGCGTCGGCAGAGGCGCTCGGGGCGGCGCTGGCCTCCTCCTCTTCCTCCTCCTCCTCGTCGTCGTCCTTCTTCTTCTTCTTCTCTTCTTTCTCGGCCTTGTCCGAGCTCTTGCCCGTCAGCTCGTTGATCTTGTCACAGCCGCTCTGCGATGCCGCGATGCCCAGGAGCGCAATCAGGGCCACGCTGACGCCACCCTGCATCATCCCGCGACGCCCAGGCTCGCTCGATTCCTTGCCGCTCATGCTCGATCAACCTCCGCGGGCAGCAGGGACGACCCCCGCCACCCATGAGCGCCGGAAGCTACACGAAACCGAGCTTCAGCGCACCGGCCACCTTCGTGAACGCCGCTATGGCGCGCTCGACGTGGGCCGGCTCGTGGGCGGCCGAAAGCTGAACCCGGATGCGGGCCTGGCCCTTGGGTACGACGGGGTAGGAGAAGCCAATCACGTAGATGCCCTCTTCCAGCATGCGCGCGGCCATCTCCTGGGCGAGGCGGGCGTCGCCCAGCATGATGGGGACGATCGGGTGGATGCCCTCTTTGATGGTGAAGCCGGCCTTGGTCATGCCCTCACGGAACATGCGGGTGTTCGCCATCAGCCGTTCGCGCAGGCCCGGCTCGGCCTCGATGAGCTCGAACGCGGCGATGCTCGCCCCCGCGATGGCCGGCGCGACCGAGTTCGAAAACAGATAGGGCCGCGAACGCTGGCGCAGGAGGTCGATGATCTCGCGGCGGCCGGTGGTGAAGCCGCCGCTCGCGCCGCCGAGGGCCTTGCCCAAGGTCGAGGTGATCACGTCGACCTCGGCGAGCACGCCGCAGTGCTCGGGCGTGCCGCGGCCGGTCGCCCCGATGAAGCCCGTCGCGTGCGACTCGTCGACCATCAACATCGCGTCGTGCTTGCGACAGAGCTTGGCGATGTCGCCGAGCTTGGCCAGGTAGCCGTCCATCGAGAACACGCCGTCGGTCGCCACCATGCGCAGGCGCTTGCCGCGCGTCTTCTCGAGCGCCTCTTCGAGCCCGGCCATGTCGCCGTTCGCGTAGCGGTGGCGCTCTGCCTTGCAGAGCCTGACCCCGTCGATGATCGAGGCGTGGTTGAGCGCGTCGGAGATGATCGCGTCCTCTTCGCCGAGCAGGGTCTCGAAGAGGCCGGCGTTCGCGTCGAAGCACGACGAGTAGAGGATGGTGTCGTCGGTGCCGAAGAAGCGCGACACCGTCGTCTCGAGCTCCTTGTGCAGGTCCTGCGTCCCGCAGATGAAGCGGACGCTGCTCATGCCGAAGCCGTGGGTGTCGATCGCGCGCTTGGCCGCCTCGATGAGCCGCGGGTGTGACGAGAGGCCGAGGTAGTTGTTCGCGCAGAAGTTGATGACCTCACCCGAGGTCGTCGAGATGACGGCGCCCTGCGGGCCGGTGATGACGCGCTCGTCCTTGCGCAGACCGGCTTCGCGGATCTCGTCGAGGATGGCGGCGTAGTGGCTCTTCGCGCTGTCGAACATGACTGGCTCTTATTCTATTTCCGGCGGCGGTTCGACCGATGGAGGCGGGGGGACGTAGAGACGCGGCGCGGCAATGGACTTGGCGGTGCCGGCCACCTCGGGGAAGTCGGCGGCGAGGCGGGCGACGAAGGCCTGCCGGGTCGCCTCGTCGGGGGTGCGAGGCGGGCTCCCCTCGCGCAGTGCGCGCCAAAGCTCATAGTGCCAGGCCGCCATCGATGCATGCGCCTCGATGAGGGCGGAAAGCGTGGCTTCCGAGAGGATGACGGTCCGCATCGTGAGGCAGGATACCGCTAACGCCCGGGCTCTCCGTTTGCCAAGATAGGGGGAATGCTGCGGGTGATGTCCTACAACGTTCGGTACTTCGGGCACGCGACGCGAGGGGTGACGTCGACGCGCCGAGGGATAGACCGGATCGCGACGAAGATCGCGCGGATGTCGCCGCTCGCCGACCTCATCTGCTTGCAGGAGGTCGAGACCCGATCGCTCCGGGCGCTGCGCTCGGTCAGCGCGAACGGTGATCCGAACGAGACCCAGCTCGCGGCCCTGCTGAGGTCGCTCGACGCCGCGCTCTCGTCGGCCGGCCGGTCCGAGCGCTACGAGGCGTACTACTTTCCGGCGCACAGCTACCGCGTGACGGGGGCTCTCACCGCTTACACGACGGGCCTCGCCGTTCTGGCCAAGAGCGACCTCAAGGTGCTCGGGCACAACGCGGCTCGCCCCCACGACATCACGCACCGGCCCATGCAGGTGCGCCTCAAGCAGACGCGCATCTGCGCGCACGTCGCGTTCCAGAACGCGCTCGGCGAACGCGTCGAGGTGTTCAACACCCACCTCAGCCTGCCGTCGTTCTGGTCCAAGGGCTTTTGGACGGAGCCGTTTCGCATGGGGTTCGGCCAGAACCAGCTGAACGAGGCGGCCGAGCTCGTACGGTTCATCGAGCGCGAGCGGCAGACCGATCACTACTTGATCGCGGGCGACTTCAACTCGTTGCCGGGCTCACCGGTCGACAAGCTCCTGCGCGAAGAGCACGGGTTCGTCGACGCGTTTCGGCACGCGCGCGGCGCGGCCGACGACGGGTGCCGCGCGTTTCCCACCGCGGGCTTCATGAACCTCAAGATGCACATCGACCATCTGTATGCGTCGCCGGCCATCGAATGGCTGGATCTCGAGGGCACGTCGGCGTTCGGTGAGGCTGGCGATTTCGCGGGCCTCTCGGACCACGTCCCGCTCATCGCGCGGTTCGATCTGCGGCGGAGCGCAGCGTCCGGGCCAGCGCGAACGGCGTGACGGCAGCGGCGCCCGCGCCGAGCAGCGCCGCCTCGCACGCGGCGAACGTCGCGCCCGTCGTCCACACGTCGTCGACGACGATCACCGAGCGACCTCGCACGCGCGGATGCGCCACGAACGCGCCGTCCAGGTTCGCGAGCCGCTCGGCTCGCCCGAGTGATGCCTGACGCTGGCGCACGGCGACGCGGCGGAGCGACGGCGTGAAGCTCCCGCAGCTCGGGGCGAGGACGCGCGCGAGGAGCGCGGCCTGGTTGAAGCCACGCTCGGCCAAGCGCACCGGATGCAAGGGGACGGGGACCACGAGATCGGCCGACAGACCGGCGACCCCGGCCGCCCCCAGCAGGAGCGAGCCGAGCGGGCGAGCCAGGTCGCTGCGGCCGCCGTACTTGAATCGGACGACCGCGTCGCGGACCGCGCCGCCGAAGGCGAACGCAGCGAGGGGCCGGCCCGGGTCGAGGCGGTCGACCGTCCCGGCGCAGGGCACGCAGAACGCGACCCCGGCCGCGATCGGTGCGTCGCACGCTGCGCAGGCCGGCGGCGCCAGCCAATCCCCCACGGCGGCGAGGCAGCGCCCGATGGCCCGCCCCACGGCCGCCCGAACGAGAGGTTTGCCCACACCCTCCATGTCGGCTCGAGGTCGGCCCAGTTGCTTCCCGAGCTCCAGAAACCCCGGTGCTCGCAAGAAAAACGATTCCTACGCCAGCCGAGGGCTTCCCTGTACGATGGGCGCGTGCAGTGTCCCGGACGGGAGACCGTGCCTTGAGCGGCCAAGAGTGGCGCTTCACCGACGAACACGGGGTCGAGCGGACGATCGACACCACCGAGCTGCGGTCGTCGCTCGCGAGCGGCAAGATCGCGCCGTCCACGCTCGTGTGGCGCGAGGGCCTGAAAGAGTGGCAGCCCGCTTTCACGCTGCCCGAGCTCTCGAGCGCGGCGATCGCAGCAGCGCGCTCTTCGCGCGCGTCGATCCCGCCCGTCGACAAAGCGCCGGCTGGCGACGACGGCGCGCGGGGTGCGCGCTCGCGGTCGGTACCCCCGCCGTTGCCCAAGCGCACGCCTTCGGTCGCTCCGCCCGGTCCCATCCGGAAGCCGCACCGACCTCCGATGCGAACGCTCACCGGCATCGAGCCCCCCGAGGTGCTCGCCAGCCTGGGGATCACCGTCGATCCCTCTGCCGCGAAGCCCACGTCGGGTGCGGCGATTTCGAACGACGCGACCCGTGAGGACATCGGCGGTGAAGACTGGGAC